>JACQHK010000048.1 GCA_016199065.1 Candidatus Microgenomates bacterium
ATACAGGACCTAAAAATAGATTAGCAAGGCGTGAAGGAGTCAATTTAGACTTAAAAACTGCGGGTAATATCAAACATGACCGGAGATTAAAAATTATTCCGGGACAGCACGGCAGAAGAGGTAAGAGAAAAAGTTCCGAGTTCGGCATTCAATTAAGGGAAAAGCAAAAGGTGAGAAGGATATACGGCATACTGGAGAAACAATTCGCCACTTATTATGAGCAGGCCGCTAAAACAAAAGGGGCAACGGGTGAAACTTTGCTGACGACTTTAGAGAGAAGATTAGACAATGTTGTTTATCGTTTGGGTTTTGCTCCCACCAGACAATCAGCCAGGCAAATTGTTTCTCACGGACACGTGCTTGTTAATGGTAAGAAGGTCAGTATTCCTTCTTATTTAGTAAGTGTCGAAGACACTATCAGCCTTAGTCCTAAAGCACAAGGCATTGCTTATATTAAAAAACTTCTGGATGAGAAAACGGTAAATCTTCCCGACTGGTTGGAAAAGAAAGCCATCGTGGGAAGGGTTTCCCGATTTCCCAAAAGAGAAGATATTACTTCAGCTATTGAAGAGCAACTAATTATTGAATACTATTCAAGATAATTCGCAAGCAATAACTTGCGGGAAAGGATAATAAATGATTAACAATAATTTTAAGGTAAAAAAAGATAAGGAAGAGAAAAATTACGGCAGGTTCGTAATTGAACCTCTGGATCAAGGCTATGGCCATACTCTTGGTAATTCGCTGCGAAGAGTTCTCTTGTCCGGTTTGGAGGGAGCAGCTATTACTTCGGTTCGCATAGAAGGAGTAAAACATCAGTTTTCTACCTTAGAAGGCGTAAAGGAAGATATTGCCGAGCTGATCTTAAATCTTAAAAAAATTCGCCTAAAGATTTTTGAAGGCGAGAGTCATACCTTACAACTTTCAGCAAAAGGATCCAAAGTCGTCACGGCTAAAGACTTAGAAATTCCTTCCGGGGTCGAGATTGTTAATCCGGATCTATATTTAGCTACTCTTTCAGACAAGGCCAAATTAGAAATAGAACTGACGGCAGAAAAGGGTTTTGGTTATATGTTATCTGATGAAAAAAAGACTAACACGATTGGAGTGATTCCGGTTGATACCGCCTTTTCACCCATAACCAGAGTTAACTATAACGTTGAAGCCACGAGGGTGGGAAGAATGACTAACCTAGACAGATTGGTAATTGAGATCTGGACAGACGGTACAATTGATCCGGAAGTTGCTCTTAAAGAAGCTGCGAAAAATTTGGTAGGGTATTTTTTACAAATTCATGAACCAAAAGCAATAGCCGAAGATACGGCAGTGGCGGTCACTCCACAGATTTCTGACGAGATTTTGAAGATGACCATTGAAGAATTAGACTTGCCTACCAGAATTACTAACAGCTTAAGGAATGGTGGAATTGAAACAATTGGTCAGCTTTTAGGAACAGATCGTAAGGAATTATTAAAGATTAAAAACTTGGGTGGTAAATCGTTAGTAGCTGTGGAAGAAAAATTGCGAGAAAAAGGCGTTGCTCTAACTGTCTAGTTATCTAATTTATAACTTTGTCTTTAAAAATTAATTTTGCTTTTTTTGCATTTTGATTTTTAAATTTTATCTATGAATCATAAGGTATTTGGGAGAAAATTACACAGAAACAAAAAAGGTCGAGCACAATTGTTTAAAGTGCTGGTTCATAATTTTGTGGTTCATGGAAGATTGACTACGACTGAAGCTAAGGCTAAGGCCGTACGGCCTTTTCTGGAAAAACTGATGACTAAGGCTAAAAAGGGCGAAACACAAAGACCACTATTGTTAAAAGAAACAAGTGGAGACAGGGGAGTAGTTAATGGACTTTTCAAAATAGCGGAGGTCTTTGCCAATGTACCAGGCGGGTACACGAAACTAATTAAGATACCGACGAGAAAAGGTGATAACGGTAGACAGTTATTAATGATTTGGTCCAAACAGACCAGCGATGTCGGGGCTAAAACTACCGTACCCGCGCCGTCTGTTACACAATCTTTACCTAAAACCGGAAAGACAAAAAAAGTGAAGGAAAAAATAATGACATGAATATAACCAGACCAACAACAAGTAAAGAAATAACGAGAAAGTGGTATTTAATAGATGCCAGGGATCAAATTTTGGGTAGATTGTCGACTCAAATTGCCCTGTTATTAATGGGTAAGAAAAAACCCTATTTTGCCAGAAATCTGGATTGCGGCGATTACGTAGTGGTTATTAATAGTGCTTTGGTGAAGGTTACTGGTAAAAAAGAACAAAATAAATTGTACAGACGACATAGTGGATATCCAGGAGGTTATAAGGAAGAGCCTTTGAATAAATTAAAAAGCAGAAAACCTACTGAAATTTTGCAGCATGCAGTTTCGGGAATGTTGCCCAAAAACAAATTACGTGACAGGATGCTGAAAAGATTATATTTATTTGCTCAGGACCAGCATACTTTCGAAAATAAATTTAAGTAAAAACTATGCCAAGAAAAAAAGTCGATACAACAACTAAAGAAGTTAAAACTCCGGCCAGCCCAGCCGGAGAGCATAGAAAAAGCGCTGTTTCTGTCCAGAAAAGCGAAAAACCATCTTATTATTTTGCCGTGGGCAGAAGAAAATCAGCGGTGGCCAGAGTCAAACTTCATCTTACGGGAGACAAATCTTTTAAGGTAAACGATCGGGATATTGCACAATATTTCCCCGGAGAACTTGCCAAGACTAAATATCTCGAACCGTTTAAAGTGACCAATACTCTAAATCGCTTTACAGTAGAGGCAAAAATTGTTGGATCGGGATTAAACGGTCAGCTAGGTGCATTAATTCACGCGCTGGGAAGAGCCCTAAATAAACTTGATACGGAAAAATATCACCTCTTATTAAGAAGAAAAGGTTTTTTAACCCGGGATCCACGCGCTCGGGAAAGAAGAAAAGTTGGTACAGGCGGGAAAGCCCGACGCCAAAAGCAATCACCCAAACGATAAATTCTTATCATTTTCTTCTCTATTAGTCCAGCAATTGCTATAATAATTTCATGCTCTATTTAGGTAGTGATCATCGTGGCTTCGCCTTAAAAGAAGAAATTAAAAAATTCTTATCTAAAAAGAATATTCTTTATCAAGATTTGGGGAATAAGATATTAGACCCGGAAGATGATTTTGTAGACTTTGCTTCACTGGTGGCTCAAAAAGTTCAAACGGAGAAAGAGGCTCGAGGTATAGTAATTTGCGGATCTGGGGTTGGCGTTTGTATTGCCGCCAATAAGTATAAAAATATTCGCTGCGGAATCGCCACAACTAAGGAAATGGTTCATTCTGCTAGGGAACATGACGATATAAACATTCTTGCCCTATCCGCAGATATCCTCTCCGTTGAACAAGTACAAGAAATTGTTGAAGAATTTCTTAACACCCCTTTTTCTTCCGCAGAAAAATACTCGCGGCGTATCGAAAAAATTAACAAAATTGAAGAACAATGGTAAAGATAGTTCCCGCGATATTAACTTACGATCAAAAGTCTTTCGCTGAAAGTATAAAAAAAATTAAGGGAAATTTTAACGAGATCCAAATCGATATCTGTACCTCAGATTTTGTAGGTATTAATACCCTATCAGTATCAGAGATCGAAATACCAAAGAATATAGAGGTTGGATGGCATTTGATGTCAGATTCGTTTGACGAATTTGACCAACTGAAAAAATTTAATACAGTAAACATTATTGTTCATTTCGAGTCTTTGCTAAGGAAAAAAAATTTAGAGGATAAAGTAGCTAAGGAAGTTAAATGGGGTTTAGCTGTCAATCCCGAGACTGATGTTAGCCAAATTCGGGAACTTCTTAATCAATACGATTTTGTTCAGTTGATGGGTGTTACTCCCGGAGCGCAGGGGCAAGAGTTTCACCCTGCCATAACGGCGAAAATTATTCTCTTAAAGAACAGGGGTATCGCAAAGCCAATTTGGATTGATGGCGGAATAAATCCGCAGAGCGTTAAATATTTAAGAAACTTAGATATCGATACTTTGGTGGTCGGTTCGTACTTATTGGAAAGCTCAAATATATTAGGCAAGAAGGAGGAGATAGAAAAATCATTCTATCAAGTCTGACTTGATTCTATGAATAAATACATTAAACGAGTAACTTTTTTTGGTTCAGCCAGCATTACTGAAGAAAGTCGTGTTTGGCAGGAAGCCTATAATGCCGCGAGTTTTTTAGCTCAGAACGGATACGAAATCGTCGACGGCGGCGGCCCGGGGATTATGCGTGCCGCAACCCAAGGTGCCAGATCTGCAGGAGGAAAGGTTCTGGGTATTACTTTATATCCGGAGGACATGAAAAATTTTGAAGGTAGAGATCAAAACAATATACTTTTTAAAGAAATTAAGGCTAAAAACTATCTCAAGCGTACCTTCGGACTCCTAGAACATGGCGATTGTTTTGTAATTTTTAAAGGTGGCAGCGGTACGATTTCGGAATTTGGTATGTGTTGGGCTTTGGCGAAATTATATTACGGACATCACAAACCCATTTTCCTTTATGGGTCTTTCTGGGAAAAAATTATTAGCACGTTTGAAAAAACTATGGAGATCGACAATCAGGAACTCGAGTCTTTAATGATTGTTGATTCACCTGAAGGAATATTGTGGGCAATAAAGCGGTGGGAAAAGAAAATGCAAAAAGCAAATCATGAAGGCCATTTAAGCGGTAAATATAGTTTATAAAATGGATGTAGATTTAAAATCACAGGCCAAGAAAATAAGGTTGCTGGCTCTTATGTCAATTTATCAGGCAAAATCTGGACATCCAGGAAGTTCTTTGTCCAGTGCCGATATTCTTACCGCGCTTTATTTTATCCCGATTTTAAAAATTGATAAGGCCAATGCTTTTAGTCAAAATCGCGACTATTTTATTTTAAGTAACGGTCACGCCTGCCCGGCTTGGTATGCGGTTTTATCCCAACTGGGTTTTATTCAGGAGAGTGAACTGGTCAATTTAAGAAAATTTGGCCATTTTTTACAAGGACATCCTGATAAAAGTAAATTTCCTTTAGTAGAAAGCACCACTGGTTCATTAGGGCAGGGAATTACGGTGGGTTTAGGTTTGGCAATGGGTTTAAAGAACTTAAAAAAAGATAACCGAGTTTACGTTTTGGAAAGTGACGGAGAACAAGACGAAGGTTCGGTTTGGGAAGTCAATAGAATTGCCGCCCATTACCAACTCGATAATTTAAAAGTAATTATCGACCGAAATAAAATGCAGATAGACGGACCGACGGAAAAACAATCTGCTCTTGAACCACTTGACGAAAAATATAAAAGTTTCGGTTGGTTTGTCAAAAAAATTAACGGTCATGATTTTTCCCAGTTAAAATCAGGTTTGAACGAAATAAAACAAGTAAAAGGTCAACCCGCAGTCCTGATTGCCGAAACAATTAGAGGAAAAGGAGTTTCCTTCATGGAACAGTCAGTTTTATATCATGCCAAAACTTTAACGGAAGAAGAATATAACAAAGCAAAAAACGAGATAGAAAAAAATGACTAAAATAATTGACGATTTATCACAAGCCGAAATGGTTTCCCAGCGGGAAGTTCTGGGAGAGGCGATTTTAGAAGCTGCCAGGCAAAACGAGAAAGTAATTGTCCTAACTGCCGACGTGGGGGATTCTACGAGGTTATTAAAATTTCGCGAGGAATTTCCTGATCGTTATTTTGACTTTGGTGTTTCCGAACAAGCCATGGTAGGAGCAGCGGCCGGTTTGTCCATGCTCGGCTTTATACCTTTTGGCGCGCTTTTTGGAGCATTCGAGGCCGGAAGAGCATATGATCATATCAGAGTTTCCATCGGTATTAACAAAGCCAATGTTGTTTTAGTTGGTTCGCATGTTGGTTTATCTAATCCCGGTGACGGAGCAACGGCTCAATCTTTAACAGATATTTCTCTAATGAAATCCATTCCCGGCATGACCATTGTTACCCCGGCTGATGCCATTGAATTAAAAAAAACAATTAAAGAGGCCGTCAGTTTTGTTGGACCGTTGTATGTCAGGGTATTGCGTGATGCAACGCCGGTCTTTACAACCGAAGAAACACCGTTTTCCTTCGGCCAGGCAGAGATTTTGCGTGAAGGAACAGATGTAAGTATTATTGCCAACGGACCGGTCGTTTATAATGCCCTTTGCGCTGCACAAAATTTAGCCCACGATAATATTAATTGTGAGATTATTGATTGCCACACCGTAAAACCATTGGATGAAACGACCATCTTGGCCTCTGTTCAAAAAACAAAAGCAGTTGTGACTCTTGAAGAGCACACCATTCCCGGAGGATTTGGAGAAAGCGTAGGTCGTGTTTTATCTGCTAATTACCCTGTGGTGATAGAACATCTTGGTATTAGAGACGAAAACGGCCAATCAGCCAGAAAATATGATGAGTTGCAAAGATACTATGGGGTTGGAGCAGAGGGTATAGAAAGAGGAGTAATTAAAGTCCTGGAGAAGAAAAAAATTTATCATAATTCATAGTTAACTATGGCATTTGATGTTCTAACTATTGGTGATTATTCATTAGATATCATTTTCGGACTGGATGAAAAAAAGGGACACGTCCATCTTGACCGCGGAAAGAACGAACTGGCATTAGTTCGCGAAGATAAGATTCTGGTTGACGATTTTCATTATGCTATAGGAGGTAATGCTTGTAACGTGGCGGTAGGTTTAGCTAGATTAGGATTGAAAACTTCATACCAGACGTTTTACGGAAACGAGTGGTGGTCAAAATATTTTTTAGAAGAGATGAAGAATGAACAAGTCGATCTTTCTCTGTCTTTGGAAGTGCCAAGGAAAGCTTCTAATTATTCTACGTCGATTTTTTTTCAAAACGAAAAAACTATTCTGATTCACAACAGTGCCAATAACTATAAATTAACTTCTTCTATGTTCACGACTAAAATTCTATTTATCTCAAGCATCGGTCCTAATTTTGAATCGTTTTTTGAAGAACTTTCTGACCATGTTTATCGTCAAAAGACTGTTCTGGCCTTTAATCCGGCAAGCCATCAGTTTGAGAAAAATTTAAGTTCTTATCGAAATCTCTTGGCAGTTTGTGAATTCCTTTTTGTTAATAAAAAGGAGGCCCAAAAAATTCTTGATTTAAACGAGGAAAACGATATTAATAATTTAATAAAGAAATTGATCGCTTTGGGACCAAAAAATATTGTTATGACGGACCAAACCAACGGTGCGTATTTATATACCGATGAGAAATTATTTCATTGTCCAATCTTTCCTTATCCTGTTAAGCAGAAAACGGGTGCCGGCGATGCTTTTGCCAGTGGATTTTTGGCCGGATATTTTTATGAACAACCGTTGACCGATGCCTTACGTTGGGGAACATTCAATGCCGCATCAGTTATCGGTCAAGACGGCCCGCATGAGGGACTTTTACGAAAAGAGCAAATGGACAGATTTTTAAGGGAAAATCAACAAGAATTGGTGATTAAACAAATTAATTTGTAATTCTTAGTTTTTTAAGCCTTATTGGTCTCAAAAGCCTTAATTTAATCTTATGAACCAGGCAACCATTGTCACCAACGGTATTTTTCCTGAGAGCTTCCTGCAGGAAATAGCCAAAGAAAAATTTGTGATCGGAGTAGATCGTGCAGGATTCATGCTCGCCCAAAAAGGCATTTTACCTGATTTGGTGTTGGGCGATATGGATAGTGTTACAGAAAATGAGTTAGAGGATGTTAAACAAAAAGGAATAAAAGTTAAAGAATTTGAGAAAGACAAAGATAACACTGATACCGAGTTGGCCGTTATGGAAGCAGTAAGCAGAGGTTATAAAAAGGCAGTAATTTATGGAGTTCGCGGAACACGTTTTGACCACCTTCTCTCCTCAGTTTTCCTTTTGGAAAAATATCAATCCGAGATTAAATTATTAATTAAAGATCGCCATAATGAAATTCAGTTGGTTAGCGGTCAAGAAGAAATTACAGTTAACAAAAACTACCGCTATATTTCTTTTATTTCCTTAAGTGATTTTTCTACTCTTACTCTCGTCGGTTTAAAATATCCTCTTAAAAAAAGGGTGATAAAAAGAGGAGACACTCTGTGCGTTAGTAACGAAATCGTTGTTAAAAAGGCCAAGGTGATAGTCCACGAGGGAAAAATATTGATGGTTAAAAGCAGAGATTAGCCCATGGCTATCAGCTATTGGCAATTAGCCAAGAAGAATTTTATACTTAAACAGCTAACAGCTAAATTTTATGTTGCCCAAACTGTTCTCTTAAGGCCGATAAGATTTTTCCGGCAAACGATGGTTTATTCTCTGATTCCAATCTAAATTTTACAGCTTCGGCAATAACCTTTGCTTCTGTCCCTAACTCACTTGCGGTTGTTATGGTCCATTGCGCTTCTCCTGTATGTCCGACAGTTGAAGAAACATCATCAAGATGGTCTCCATGAAGATTAAAAGCCTTTTCTAGCCACCGGATTAGTCTTGATTGAATTACACTTCCATGATTGTATACTTCGGCGATATCGGATAAATCAAGATGATAGGGTGATTGATTAAGGATGGAAAAACCTTCGGCGATTGCTTGCATCATCCCGTATTCAATTCCGTTATGAATCATTTTTACAAAATGTCCCGCGCCCGCGCCGTTAAAAAATTGTAATCCGCCTTCTTTTGCCAAATCAAAATAGAGCGGTTTAAGTTCGTTATATAATTCTTTATTTCCACCTACCATAAGACAAGCCCCATTTCTTGCCCCTTCCGGACCTCCTGAAAAACCGACATCTACAAAACGAATTCCCAGCTTTTTTAATTTTTTTGCTCTTTGAATGGTATCTTTATAATAGGAATTTCCGCTTTCGATAATAATATCGTTTTTGTCTAATAATTGAGTTAAGCCTCCTTGACTAAAGATAATTTCGTCAACCGTTTTTCCGGCAGGAAGCATAAGCCAGACAAGTCTTGGAGTAGTTAGAGTTTTGACAAAATCTTTTAAGGAATAGCTACCGATAATCTGTTCTCCTTCGAGCGCATGAGTTTTTTCCGGAGAACGGTTGTAACCGACTACTTTCCATTGTTTTTCAACTAACCTTCTTGCGATATTAGCACCCATTTTTCCTAAACCGAGGATTCCTACCTCTTTCTTAAATGAAGGATTAAAAAATGGTCCGTCTTTTATATAACGGGAATCTTCGTGGGCAAAAGAAGTATCGGGAGGATAAGTTTTAAGCGGTACCTCGTTATTTTGCCAAACCCGAATGATGGGATCGATAAATTTCCACATCGACTGAACTTCATCGCTTGAAGCAAATAAAGTTTGATCACCCTCAAAACAATCAAGTAACAGACGTTCGTACTCCTCAACGTATTGGACTCTTTGGTTGACACTTCTGAATAAAAAGTCCAAAGAACGTTCTTCGATATCATGTTTAAATCCGGGAATTCTTGACCAAAACTTTATGTTGATTCCCTCCTCAGGTTCGATGCTAAAAATAATTTTATTTTTCAGATGAGGACCGTCTTTAGGGCAAAAACAAGGAGAACGATGTTTAAAAGTAAGAACTAATTCTTTCCTTTGCTCGTGCATTCTTTTTCCGCTCTCCATGGTAATAGGCACCCCCCGCCATCTTCGGGAGGATAAAAATGCCCGGATATTAAAAAAAGTTTCCGTATTAGAGTTTGAACCGACACCTTTTATTTTTTTGTAACCTTCATATTGGGCCCGGTACGTGTAGGCTTTAATTTCTTCATCAGTAGGTTCAACTAAAGTTCTTAAAATTTCTGCCCTCTTTCTTCTAATCGGCCCGCCCTGTAAGGTTTCAGGTTGGTTCATTGTTGCTAAGGCCAGCATTTGTAATAAATGGTTTTGACCAACATCTCTTAAGGCTCCTACCCCGTCATAAAATTCGCCACGATTTTCCACACCGATTTTTTCCCACAACCTGATGTAGATTTTTTCAATACTTCCGTTATCCCAGCTCTCTTCAAAAAGATTATTGGAAAATCTAAAAATCAAAATATTTTGCAGCATTTCTTTTGCCAAATAGTGATCAATCGGATAAATTTGTTCTTCTTTAAAAAGTTCACAGAGAAGATTATCAAGCATCCTGGCGGTTTCCAGGTCTTTTCCGAAAGGTTTTTCCACCAATATTCTGGTCCACCCTTCTTCGGGGCTGCAGGGAGCAGCTAAATCAGTTGATTTAATTTTTCTTAAAATTTCTTCATAATACCGGGGAGGTACTGCCAAATAAAAGAGCTTATTGGAACAGGCGGACCATTTTTTGTCTACCTGACCCAGTCTTTGGGCAAGCTTCAAGTAATCGTTTTCATTTTCGAAATTGCCCTGATGATAGAAAAAGCTTTTTAAAAAGGGCTGCAAATCATTATTTAAGGGAATAAGTTTTTTAGTAACTGCTTGGAAAATTCTTTTTCTAAAATCTTCGTCGGACAATTTTTTTCTGGAAAATCCGATGACTGAAAAAAGATCCGGAAGGTGATTTTTAGAATAAAGATTAAAAAGCGCAGGTGCAATTTTTTTCTCAACCAAATCACCTGTCGCGCCAAAAATAACCAAGACAGTCGGAATATTTTTGACCTTATTGTTATTAGACATTATTTTTTGGAAACGGGAATTTGAAAAGATTATACACCTTTTTCCGATGTGGAACTTGGTATATTTAGAGTGGTAGTTTAGGTTTTTGGGGAGCAACTGCACTGACGCCCAACACGTCACCTGTGCTCGGGACGGTGATGTTGGTGGGAATACCAAACCGGGAAAGATTTGCGTCAAGAATTAAATCATGTTTGGCCGAAACACCGAGTTGTATCGCTTCGGGTGTAGTTATTTGAGTCAAACTCTTTGCCTCCACGTTGAGTTTTCCGATATAGCCGCTATTTTTATCCACATAATAAGTCACAGTAAGGATGGAATCTTTTAAGATTTTTCTTGCGTCCTCAACGTCTTTTTTCGGCAGATCCTCATCTTGGCCCAGCGCATTGAGAAAATCTGGGGTGCTCACGTCGGCCCGGAATTTACTGTAGGTTGTACCATCTCCCTGTTCATCGCCCAGACCAACGACACTGTCTCTGTTTACTGATTTTAAAAGTCCTTTATTTTCGGAAAAGATTGTGCCCAGAAGAATAAGTCCAAACAAAGACGCATCGGTTGGAGCAGAATTATATTGTTCGTACTGCTCCTTAGTAAGTTTTTGCCATTTCGGGGCAGTCTGCGAATTTCTAATATACCAATCGTCGTTTTCTGTCGTGAGCACGGAAACATTCACCGATTTATCGGGTGCATCATCACTGAAAATTCTCATCTCCATGGCCATGGTTTTTCCATCTGTGGAACCGGAAATACTGCCATCGACGTTATTATGAAGCGTTTGTGTCACTCCCGTTTTGGAACTGGTCACATGGCTTGCCACTTTTGTTTTGTATTCTAAATAAACGGTGCTGGCAGCGATAGTTTTGTTTAAAGCTTCGGAAAGTATGTCATAGGCTGATTTTGTACGTGTTATAGGAATAGTATTCAAAGAATTTGCTGACTGTGATATAAGATTCTTTTTATTCCCCTGATTTGAAAAGAAAATGAAAATACCTCCGATAATCACAGATCCTAGTATGAATAGAAAGATTAATACAATGACGACAACTAATAAATCATTCTTTTTAGGTTCTTCTGCAATAGTAGTTGGGGTGGCGGGCGAAATTGTAGGCGGGGATTTGGGGGTAATATTTTCAATCATATATTCGATTATGATATTGTTCTTCTAATTGTCAATAATTAATCCAATGAGTGGCAGATGATATATGACTTAGTCGGGGATCCGAGAATCGAACTCGGTCTACCAGACCCCCAGCCTGGTGCGCTGCCGGTACGCCAATCCCCGGAATATTAATTTTTATATGTCATATTCGTCTTATATGACATATAAGACGAATTCAGACTTTTGTTTCAAATCCGTCTTGAATTCTAGCATATAATTTGTTAGAGTGGCAATGTATTTATTTACCCCCTGCCCCGAAAGAAAAGGAGTCCTGTATGAAAACACCCAAACATCAAAATCAGCCCGTGGTAAAAGACGACAACCCGAAGATGTCCGCGGTAAGATTGGCGATGGAACAAATCGAAAAACAATACGGAAAAGGTTCAATCATGAGACTTGGTGAATCAGGGACAAAGTTACAAGTTGATGCCATTCCGACGGGTTCTTTAGCTTTGGATATTGCCTTAGGAATTGGCGGTTTGCCCAGAGGAAGGATTGTAGAAATTTTTGGTCCCGAAGCATCAGGAAAAACGACTCTTACCCTAAGTGTGGTTGCACAAGTACAAAAGAGCGGCGGAACTGCAGCTTTCATCGACGCAGAACATGCTTTAGATCCGATTTGGGCACAAATGATTGGAGTTAATCTTGACGAACTGTTGATCTCTCAACCAGATACTGGCGAACAAGCCCTAGAAATTGCCGAAACCTTAATTCGCAGCGGTGGTATAGATTTAGTAGTTATTGACTCAGTAGCCGCCCTCGTTCCTCGCGCCGAGATCGAAGGCGAAATGGGAGATTCGATGATGGGGGTTCAAGCCAGACTGATGTCTCAAGCCCTTAGGAAATTAACGGGTGTAATTTCCAAATCTAACACCACGGCAATCTTTACCAATCAGCTTAGGCAAAAAATCGGAGTAATGTTTGGTAATCCCGAAACTACGCCAGGCGGATTGGCTCTTAAGTTCTATTGCTCGGTAAGGCTTGATACTAGAAAGATTGATACGATTAAAGACGGTGATAAAGCAATTGGTTCGAGAACCAGAGTCAAAGTGGTAAAAAACAAAGTCGCTCCGCCTTTTAGAATTGCCGAATTTGACATCATGATGAATGAAGGAATTTCTAAAGAGGGTGGAATAATCGATGTTGGTGTTGAGACTGGAGTAATTACCAAATCCGGTGCCTTCTTAAAATATAAAGACACCATGTTAGGTCAAGGACGAGAAGCAGCTAAAAGTTATTTGAAGGAAAATCATAAATTAGCCAAGGAAATTATTGAGGAAATTTGGAAAGTGGTTCGTGCTGGTCAGACACAGAGGATGGTAATGGTAGGAACGGAAGAAGAATAAAGTAGCTAGTAGCAAGTATTAAGTATTAAGAATAGATAATGCCTCTTTAATAATAGTCCGGTGGTCAAAACCAAGATTAGTGGGAATTTTGTCGAGATCAAAAAATTTCAATTCAGAACTTTCAAAATTTCCCTTAAGCTCACCGCTAACAGGTTTTAAAAGATAAGCTACGGTAACAGTGTGTCCCCTTGGATCTCTTCCCGGGCGGGAATAAACTCCCAATAATTTTATAATTTCACATTTAAGACCCGTTTCTTCAATCATTTCACGCACAACTGCCTCTTCGCAAGTTTCCCCGGTATTCATTCTTCCTCCCGGAAGACACCAGAAACCTAAGAAGGGCTCGATTGTTCTTTTGGCTAAAAGAATTTGGCGATCTTTTACAATGATACCGTCGACAGCCAAAACCGGTACGTGTTTAAAAATTTGTAGGTAAAGTTCTTCGGGAATATCCATAAAGAATTTATACTGAGAAACTCAGCTTACAAACCTGAGTTATCGA
>JACQHK010000050.1 GCA_016199065.1 Candidatus Microgenomates bacterium
GAGTACAGCCAATGATATTGCTTTGTTTTTTGAAAAACTTTATCGCGGAGAAATAGGTAATCAAGAAACTAATCAGGAGATGATTAATCTTTTAAAACAGCAGAAACTAAAAAATAAAGTTCCTAAATATTTACCGAAAGAGACGGTTGTTGCTCACAAAACGGGAGAGCTTGGTCTTTTTACCCATGATGCGGGAATAGTTTTCGGCAGAAAAACTAATTACCTTATTACTATTCTTTCCGAGAGTAATTCTCCTATTGGCGCCGAGGAACGGATTGCGAAAGTTTCTCAGGCAGTCTACGATTATTTTGAAAACTAAATTTTCTTTTTAAGCTTGTTTTCAGTTTTCCTTAATAAGATACTTATACATTACTATTCTTGTCTTGGGAGAAAAATGAGACAGCTCCGTAACAGGAGCTGTTTTTGCTTAAAGGTTTTTTTCAGCTTTATTTAAGGTAAATGACTATAATTTAACTATGAGAATTTTGATCGTAGAAGACGAACACAGAATTGCCAATACAATAAAAAAAGGGCTCGAGCAAGAACGTTATGCTATTGATGTGGCGTATGATGGAACATCCGGTTTAGATTTGGCTTCAGAGGGTCTTTACGATTTGATCATTCTTGATTTAATGCTTCCCCAAATTGACGGTTTAACAGTATGTCGTGAATTAAGAAAAAAACAAATCCACACGCCGATTTTAATTTTGACCGCCAAAGGACAAATTCAAGACAAGGTAGAAGGTTTAGATGCCGGAGCGGACGATTATTTAATAAAACCATTTTCTTTTGAGGAACTATTAGCCAGAGTCAGAGCGCTTTCTCGCCGACCGAAAAATCTGCTTTCAGAAATCTTAATCGTGGAAGATCTGGAACTCAATACCAAACAATTTGAAGTATTTCGCAATCGGTCGTCAATCAGGCTTTCGAGCAAAGAGTTTTCGTTATTGGAGTATTTAATGCGCCACGCCGGCAAAATTCTTACTAAAGATCAGATAATAAACCATGTTTGGAATTATGATGCTGATGTTTTACCCAATACGGTAGAGGTCTATATCAGAAATTTGCGCAAGAAGATAGACCATCCTTTTAAAAATAAAAGACAATTAATAAAAACAATCAGAGGCTTCGGGTATAAGATTGGAGACTAAATTATGTTTCATTCCGCACGTCTCAAACTTACTGCCTGGTATTTAGCAATCATCATGTTGGTGAGCCTGACTTTTAGCTTTATCATTTATCGAAATTTAGTAAGCGAAGTTGAAAGGTTTGAAAAAGTACAAAGATTAAGAATTGAACGAAATTTAGAAGAGAGGTGGATTGCTCCTTTCCACCTTCCCGTTCCCATAGCCAGTCCTGAGTTAATTGAAGAAACTAAACAACGTATTTTTATCAGACTTTTAATTCTCAATGGTTCAATTCTCTTTCTTTCTGGTGTTTTCGGTTATGTTTTGGCAGGAAAAACTCTCAATCCGATTAAAGAAATGGTAGAAGAACAAAATCGTTTTATTTCTGATGCGTCACACGAGTTACGCACCCCACTAACGGCGCTTAAAAGTTCTTTTGAGGTATATCTGCGAGATAAAAATAAAACGGTTGTCGAAGCTGACTCGTTGATAAAAGACGGCCTAGAGGAAGTAAACAATCTTAATCTGCTTACCGATTCCTTATTACAGCTTGCTCAATATAAAAAAACTCCCGAAAAAATAAAGTTTGAGCCACTTGATACAAAAGATTTGCTTAATGAAGTAGTACGCCGAATTGAACCTCTTGCCAGGCAAAAGAAGATAACACTTGATTACCAGGTAAAAAATACCAAAGTCAGGGGAAATAAATATAGTTTGATTGATCTTTTTTCCATTATTCTGGATAACGCTATAAAATACAGTACCAAAAATTCACGAATTACGATCAAAGTAGAAGAAAGAGATGGTTTTGCAGAGATAGTAATCAGAGATCAAGGTATCGGGATATCGGCGAAAGATCTTCCTCATATCTTTGACCGTTTTTATCGTTCTAATACTGCCCGATCAAAGAGTTTAGTTAATGGTTACGGTTTAGGTTTGGCCATCGCCCGAGAAATTACCCAAATCCACCACGGCTCTATAAAAGTTTTAGAGTCATCCAAAAAAGGAACAACCTTTGCTATTTATTTACCTAAAGGTTAAAAACTTATGAAAAAAGTTAGAGAGCTGTTACAGAAAATTTTTCGAGTAAACTTGTATTTTAAGCTCTTATTTATTCTAGTAATTATCATTATCGGTTGGAAATTTCTTCCCGGATTTTTGGGAAACAGCGAACAAAAGACACAATATCAAACTTCACCGGTAACGCGCGGGACATTAATTGTTACTGTTAGCAGTTCAGGACAGGTTTCGACTGGAAACAGCGGAAATATTAACACGCAGGCATCCGGGGTAGTTAAAAAGATGTATGCAAAGAATGATCAGTTAGTAAGATCCGGAGACGTTTTGGTTGAGTTAGATCTTGACCAGCCGTCTCAACAAAAATATCTTGCTGCTCTCTCGGCCTATCAGACGGCCAAAAATAATTACGAAACAGCACTGGCCAACCAGTACACTCTCCAATCACAAATGTTTAGCGCCTGGAAAACTTACACCGATATTGCTACTAACTCGACTTATCAGAATCCTGATGGAACTCCCAATCTCAATAGTAGAGTTTTAACTGACTTTACTATCACCCAGGCTGATTGGTTAGCTGCCGAAGCCAAATACAAAATTGCGCAAAATATAATCGCTCAGTCTCAGACAGCGCTAAATAGCGCATGGTATTCTTTGCAGCAAACTTCACCCAAGATCAGCGCTCCGATCAGTGGAAAAGTAACAGGTTTATCTCTTCAGGAGCAAGCGGTACTTGCCTCCGCCAACAATAGTTCAGATACCACCTCCACCGCCACCTCGCAAAAAATTGCCAGTATTAAAACCAATGCGCTACCAACTGTTTCTTTAAATCTTACGGAAATCGATGTAACGAAAGTAAAAATCGGTAATAAAGTTACATTGACCTTTGATGCGTTTCCGGGTAAGACTTTTATGGGAAAGGTTATCAGCATTGATACTGTAGGTACGGTTAGTTCGGGAGTGACCACCTACCCGACGGTTGTTCAATTAGATACCGATCCTGAAGGTTTATATTCTAACATGTCGGCGCAGGCTAATATTATCACTCAAGTAAAAAATAATGTTCTGTCAGTTCCGCAGGGATCGGTTAAGACCGGTACCAATCAGACTTATGTTCAGGTGTTAAAAAAAGGGCAAGTAAAAAAGGTCGACGTGAAAACCGGCATTTCCAATTCAACGCAAATCGAAATCACCAGCGGTTTGACGGAAAACGAGGAGGTGATTACAGGAACTTCAGGCGGTTCATCGTCGACAGTCAACAGAGAAACAAGCTCCCCCTTCAGTAGTTTCGGAAGAAGCGGTGGAGGATTCGGAGGAGCGGTGAGAATAAACAGATAATAACAGGCCGACTATATAACGTTGGGCATTTGGCTTTAATAAATCCCTTATGATTAAAGTTTCCCATATTTCCAAAATTTATAAAACCGACCTAGTCGAAACGGTAGCCTTAGCAGACGTTTCTTTTCAAATAGAAAAAGGCGAATTTGTTGCTATAATGGGACCTTCAGGATCGGGTAAATCTACATTAATGCATATTTTGGGAGCACTGGATCTCCCCTCTTCTGGTCTCTATTACTTAGACGGCGAAAAGGTTTCTCAATTAAGAGATGACGAACTAGCCGAAATTCGCAACAAAAAGATCGGTTTCGTTTTTCAGGCATTTAATCTTCTTCCGAGAACAACGGCGTTAGGAAATGTGATGTTACCGATGGTTTATGCAGGAATAGATAAAAAAGAACGGGAAGATAAAGCAAAAAATTATTTAAAAATGGTTGGATTAGCAGACAGAATAGAGCATGCACCTAATCAACTTTCCGGTGGTCAGCAACAGCGAGTAGCAATTGCCCGTGCCTTAGTTATGGATCCCGCTATAATCTTGGCCGACGAACCAACCGGTAATATCGCCTCGGCCCAGGCAGAAGAAATTATGGAAATTTTTCAGGACCTCAACGACGAAGGCCATACTATCGTGATGATTACTCATGAGCCGGATATTGCCGAACACGCGAAACGTATTATTCACATTAAAGATGGTAAGGTAATTACTGATAGTTCGGCACATCGACAGCGACACCTAAAAAAAAGAAAAAATAATTTATGAATTTTTTAGCATTGATTCAAGAAAGTTTGGGAACTTTAAGGATTAACAAGATGCGCACCGGATTAGCGATCTTAGGAATTGTTATTGGAATAGGTAGCGTGATTGCTCTTATTTCGCTTGGTCAATCAACTCAGCAGGCAATTCAATCACAAATTAAGTCTTTGGGAGCAAATTTGCTGACTGTTAATCCCGGGTCGATAAACACTGGGGCCGTGAGAGGGACGGCCGGCGGCGGTACGACATTGACCAATAAGGATGCGCAGGCAATTTCCTCCTCGCCTCAAATTACCACAATTATCACTGTTTCTCCGGAGTTTTCCCGCCGAGTCCAGGTAACCACCAGTGCCAGTAACACAAATACCCAAGTGGTGGGGGCAACAGATGCCTATGCCGCAGTTCATAAGATTACGATGGAGAGCGGAACATTTATTTCTCAAAGCGATGTTGACAGTATGAACAAAGTAGCGGTTATTGGTCCTCAGGTTGCCTCTGACTTGTTCAGTAACAATAGCCCGTTAGGTAAAACCCTCAGAATCAACGGTCAGATACTGACGGTGATTGGCGTGACCGAATCCAAGGGAGGTACGGGTTTTCTGAATCAGGATGATATTGTTTTTATTCCCTTATCAACTGCGCAAAAACAAATTTTTGGCGTCGATTACCTGTCTTCTATCGCACTGGAGGCTAAAAATCCCGAAGTAATGGTTGATGCCCAAAATGAAGTAGGATATTTGCTTTTAGAAAGACATAATTTGAAGGATCCCTCCGAGGCCGATTTTTCGATTTTTTCCCAACAAGATATTTTAAATACAGCTTCGGCAGCCACCGGAACTTTTACTACTTTGCTCTCGGGCGTGGCCGCAATCTCTCTTTTGGTTGGTGGAATAGGGATAATGAACATCATGCTAGTTACGGTCACCGAAAGAACCAGAGAAATCGGTTTAAGAAAAGCCTTGGGAGCCAAAAAGAAAATCATCACCACACAGTTTTTAATCGAGTCTATTTTATTAACCTTTAGTGGAGGAATTGTCGGTGTTATTTTAGGAATTGTTGTTTCTTATCTTATCTCCCGATTCACTTCTTCTCCTTTTGTACTGTCATTAAACTCTATTTTTCTGGCCTTTGTTGTATCGGTGGTGATAGGTATCATTTTCGGTTGGTATCCTGCCAAAAAGGCGTCCGATTTACAACCGATCGAAGCCCTAAGATACGAATAAAATAAAAAAATATTTAATAATTAATTTAGAACATGGAAGAAATTAATCGTATACTCATCTTATGCTGATTTGCAA
>JACQHK010000055.1 GCA_016199065.1 Candidatus Microgenomates bacterium
CTATGATACTGCACAGTATCATAGTATCTATTAATTATTCAGGGCATTTAAATATTAACAAATTCACTTAGAAAAATTAAAGAACAAAATAAGACATCGGAATAAGCCTATCTACGTGTATAATTCAATCGTAATAAGTATTTGTGCTAAAATCCTCTCATGACGAAAGCGGGTGTAGTTTTATTGGTAGGCAGGCCAAATGTGGGCAAGTCAACTTTGCTTAATAATTTGCTGCAAACTAAAGTCTCCATTACATCTCCCCAACCCCAAACCACCCGTTTTCCTATTCAGGGACTTTTTGAAGACGAAAGGGGGCAGATCATTTTTTTTGACACTCCGGGAATTTTCGCCAGAGTACCAAACATTGTGGCACGTAAAGTAAATAAAGCCTCCGAGGAGTCATTAAAAGAAGAGGCAGATTTGATTTTATACATTGTGGATCGGACCAGATCGCGTGGAGAAGAAGAAAATAAAATCATCGGGATGTTGCGAAAAATCGAGGTTCCTAAAATTTTGGTAATGAATAAAATTGACGTCCGAAAACCCAACCATTATGCCGAATATGACATTTTCCTGGACGAATTTAGGGAAAAAATTGATATCTCTGCAGAAAAGGGCACAAATTTAAAACATCTCTTAAACAGGATTTTTTCCTATCTTCCTGAACGGGAACCAATAATTAATACCCAAAATCTGGTTTATCCGGTTTTAAATATTAACAGCCGTCAATTCTTAGAAGACATCATTCGGGAAAAAGTTTTTTTAAACGTTCGAGACGAACTTCCTCATACCGTTGCAGTAAAAGTGGAAAACATCGAGGACAAGGAGGCACAAAATCTTCTCGTTATTACGGCAAAAATTCTCACCACCGATGACCGCTATCGGATGATGATTATTGGCAAAGGCGCAAAAATGATAAAAGAAATCGGCTCGATGGCCAGAAAAGAACTGGAGTTGATGAGCAATAAAAAAGTCTATTTGGATTTGAAGGTGGAGACTGATCCCCATTGGCCGCAGGAACTTTTATGATAAGCGGTTAGGGCGTAGGGTTTAGCGTTTAGTAATAATTATCTATTTCTATCCTATCGCTATAGACTAACCGCTCTTTTCAATCTCGCAAGGCTTTCTTCTTTTTCTAAAACCAACATGGTTTCAAATAAGGGCGGTGTGGCTTTTTTACCCGTTAGGGCAATTCTGATAGACATGAATAAATCCCCTGCTTTAACTTTTAACTCTTCAGCGACTTTTCTGGATGTCTGTTCAAGTATCTCGTGTGACCAGTCCTTTTTTTCCAAAACTGTAAGAACGTTTTTCAAATGATCTTTGTTAACAGGAATTTCATACGATGTAGGGGCTTTGCGGAAAAAATCCGTCAGGCTTTCCCATTCAGAAAGTTTTTTCATGCGGTCTTTTACCAAAGGCAGTGTTTTCTCAATCTCTTCTTTGCTATATCTTTTATTAAAAAATTCATAGATTTGACCTTTGAGTTTTGAGTTTTGAGTTTTTCTGATGTACTCTCCGTTCATCCATAACAACTTTGTTAAATCGAAAGCCGGACCAACTGGTTTGATATCCTCGAGGCGAAAACTTTTCATCATCTCTTTTATAGTAAAAATTTCTCTGCCGTCGGGCATTCCTGCCTGCGCAGGCAGAGACCAACCCATTAAAGCTAAATAATTTAAAATCGCTTCCGGTAAAAAACCCTCTTCTCTGTACCAGGACGCCCAAACGGGATTTTTTCTCTTGGAGAGTTTGCTGCGGTCGGGGTTTCTTAATATTGGCCCGTGAGCAAACACTGGCAGTGTCCAACCAAACGCCTTGTAGAGTAAAACGTGTTTGGGAGTAGAAGAAATCCATTCCTCTGCACGAATAACATGAGAGATCTCCATTAGGTGATCGTCAACCACGACTCCCAGATGGTAAGTAGGATATCCGTCTGATTTGAGAAGCACCTGATCGTCGATTAATTTGTTTTCAAAAGAAATCTCTCCTCTGATTAAATCGTTAAAAGTTGTTGTGCCCTCACTTGGTACTGCCAGCCTGATTACGTATTTTTCTTTTTTCTCCAATTTATCTTTTATTTGAGCTTTACTTAGTTTTTTACATCTTTGATCGTAATGAGGAAGTTCTTTTTTTGCTTGTTGGTCTTTTCTCATCTGTTCTAAAATCTCCGGGGTACAGAAACAATAATAGGCAGCACCTTTATCTACCAGCTCTTGGGCGTATTTTTTATACAGGTCAAGTCTTTTGGATTGCTCATAGGGAGCAAAAGGACCACCAACGTCAGGGCCTTCGTCGTAATTGATCCCCAGCCATTTTAAGGAAGCAAGAATTCTTTCTTTGCTACCTGGGACCAATCTGGTTCGGTCTGTATCTTCAATTCTGATTATAAATTTGCCCTGATTTTTTTTGGCAAACACATAATTAATCAGTGCTGTGTAAACGTTACCGATATGCAGATCTTCTCCTGTAGGTGATGGTGCAATTCTTGTCCGTATCATATCTTACCTTGAATAGTTACTTAAGCTAACTGTATAATTTAGCTATTCAAATTAGTATATAATTGTACATTGTAAATTATACATTGTACA
>JACQHK010000052.1 GCA_016199065.1 Candidatus Microgenomates bacterium
AAGCATGGTCCTTTCCGGCTGCCAAAATTAGGTCTCCCTGAATCCTAAGCAAAGGCAAGGCTTTTGATAAAAGGGCAGGCCTTAACTTAGAGCTACCTCGACAAAGACCTGCCCTTAATAGGTTTCACCCAAAGGCCTGACCTTAACCTAGGATTTAGGAAAGAAGAAGCGCGGTGCAATCTGAGCCCAGAGCGGGGATCGAACCCGCGACCTCGTCCTTACCAAGGACGCGCTCTACCACTGAGCCATCTGGGCGATTGTGCAAAAGATATACAGCTTCGCTGTAGTATAGTGCACTGCGTTTGCACTATAAACGAACCTTGCAGTTCTATCCAACTCCAACACAAAATTTGCAATCTGAAGACTGTAAATTTTGTGTGCTGGGAGAAGGATTCGAACCTTCGGAGTCCTTTCGAACGACAGATTTACAGTCTGTTGCGTTTGTCCACTTCGCTACTCCAGCTAAATTATTTTTTCTTTCTGAGCCTCCCCGGAGAATTGAACTCCAATCAACAGTTTACAAAACTGCCGCTCTACCGTTGAGCTAGGGAGGCCGTTTATCCTTCTCCGGCGAAGCCGGATCAGGACTAACTTGCAGTAAAACTCACGAAGCTCGTAAACTGCAAGTTGAGCAAAACAGTTGTCTAACCCGCCCAGCAGGGTCTACCACTAAGCTAAGTCGGCAAGATAGTTAGTAGTATATAAAATCAAAGGATAATTTTCTAGAAGGGCCCTACTTCGCCAAGGCTTCGCGGGGGTGAATAAAAATAAGTTCTACCAGGTCGTAGTTTAACAAGGTTTTTCCCCGGATAATCTAAGTGGGTAGACTGCTTTTAAACCCTCAGGCTTAAAAGACTCCGTCCGTCCCGTTTCCAAGAGAAATGTGGAGGAAAAATCCTTGTCTCACGTTTCTGGTAGAACAAAACTATTATAACACAATGAAGAGTTTTTCCGTCAAGCAAGAATAACTTTATTCCGATCGGTGATCGGAATGATCCTGCGATAGTCTTCTGAAACGCAAAAATTTATAATAATGGCAGGATCGCAGGTATAAACCCTGTCTGCGCAGGCAGGCGATCACCGATCGGAATAAATAGTTAAAAAATTCTAAAGCCCAACATAATTTGCAGAAGAAAAGAGATCGGAGGTGTAATAATTGACTGTAAAATTGAGGCTCCCGGTCCGAAAGGAAGAAGTAAAAAAAGAAGGAAAATTACTCCATACCTTTCCAGGCCATACCATTCTTTAACATACGAATCGGGCAATAAACCACCCACGATTTTAAATCCGTCAAGCGGATGAATGGGAACTAAGTTAAAAACCGCTAAAGAAACATTAATAAAAACAATTGGGAGAAGAAAACCGATGACGTCTTTGGTAGCGATAAGTAAAGGACCAAAACTGATTGCACCGATTGGTAAAAACCTGATTACTAAGGAAACTACAAACGCCAATAAAATATTACTGACGGGTCCGGCTAAAGAAATAATTGCAGCATCCCGACGGGGATCTTTTAAATTAAACGGATCAAAAATCACGGGTTTTCCCCAGCCGAAACGGGTGATTAGCATAAAAAACGTGCCTAATGGATCAAGATGGGCAAGAGGATTAAGAGTTAATCGTTTCATCAGTCTGGGCGTTGGGTCGCCTAAACGTTCAGCTGCCAAAGCATGGGAGAATTCGTGGATGGTAATGGCGATAATTAAAGCGATAAACCAGGAATAGTTGCCGGAAAGAATTTCTGAAAGCATAATGTTATTTACTATTTTTCATTTGTCATTTTCCATTCATTTACTATTTATTGAATTTTTCAATTAAAAATAAAGAAATAAATAATTGAATGCCTGCCCCGTGCCGGGGATAAATGTTAAATATAAAATGAAAAATATAAGTGTCCTCTTGTTAATTCAGCCTCACTTTGTTATTATTATACCCTAATTTAGAAATCAAAACTATCAGTTATATGTCTTACCAATGCGCAATTTGTCACAAAAAGGCGATGAGGGGGAATTTGGTTTCCCACTCAAAGCAACGCACGCACCGTAGTTTTAAACCTAACTTACATAAAGTAACGGTGATACTTGCAGGTGTAAAACAGAGCCTCAGGGTTTGCACCAAATGCCTAAGAAGATTAAAAAAACCTTTTGTTAAAAAGGAAATCGCAGAGCAGGTTAAAGCTGCGGTTCCTCTAAAACAGGAAATGGCCAAAATGCCCGAAGAAACGAAAGTAAAAGAAGTAAAAGTCAAAACAACGACGATTGAAGAATTAATGAAAGAGACTCAGGTGGCAGAAGAAAAAGCTTCAAAAGATGAGGAAGAAAAAAAAGCCGTTAAAAAAACTGCAACTCCGAAAAAGCCTAAAAAATCAGCCAAATAACGAAGCAAAACTTATCCATTTCGATGAGACATTGAAACAGATCTTGCAGATTCCCCGTTAAACAACCTATAATCCAGGAAAAGTTACCATTTTTATTCATGTCAATTTGGAGAGAAAGACAAAGCATTAATGTTGACGGAGAGGAATTTTTCCTCGTCCCTGGCAACACGGGACAAAAAAGAGAAAGCGAACACGCACTGGTTGTTGAATTGGGATTATTAGAGGGAGAAATGGGTCAACATAATGTCTTTTATCAAAAGTCCCCGGGAAGAGAAACTAAAATTACTCTACAGAGGGTTGGTATTAATACTAGGGCTCTGGTTCAGAATTTAAGTTTACGCCGGGAAGGTAAAATCACAACTGTTTTTTCCGAAGCGTTTGCCATTGAAATGTCACCCCTGGGCTGTTGCGGAATAATGGGTTTAAGTTTCGGTTCGGTCGGGGAAACAACGAATTCCTGTTCCCATATCGGTTTACATACTCCGGTTTACCAGGAAAGATTACAGGGAAGTAAATATCTGGATGGGTTGAAACGAGCCGGAGTTATTTTAAGGAAAATACGTTTGGATATGCTTGGACAAACTGCCCCCAAGACATAGGAGTTTTTGCTTCGATCTGAACTTTCACAATAGCAAATTTTCCGTTTTTCAGTTTTGCTTCTAAAATCTTCAGGCGTTTGGGAGAAGGGTTTAGGTTGAGGAGCGACCACATTCCTGGCCATGGCGTTAAAGCTCTGTAAAAATTGTACATTATAAATTGTACGCTATACATTTCTTTCTCATTAAGATTTTCTTGTATTAATTTTGGCATTTCTGACCAAACAGGAGTTTCTTTTTTCAAAACTTTTTGTAGGGTTTTCCAGGAAATGTAACCATCATCCCTTTCCAGTCTTTTTGTATAATTTGCTTTGGTTTGGTCCTGTTTTTTCGGTGGAAGAAATAGCTTACAGTTAGGTCTAATATTATTTTTTTGTTCACTAAATTTATTCAATAACCACTCAGCCCAGTTGTTAACTATATGGGGTAAAATTTTTCGGGTTTCTTCGTATAATCTTTCATGTAGCTGACTGGCCGTTTCTTCCTGTTTAACGAGCACTTCTTGTTGGGCAATTAAGTCTCCCGTATCAAAACCTTCGTCAATTAATACGAAAGAAATTCCCGTTTTTTCCTCTCCTTTTAAAATGACAAAGGCATCGGGAAAGGGTCCCCTGTAATAAGGCAGTAGGGAAAAGTGAATATTGATGGTTTGGTATTTTGGTGAAGAAAAAATTGTTTGGGGAATGAGCAGTCCGAAATCAATGACGATTGACAGGTCAATTTTCTCCTTCTTTATTTTATTTTCCAAAACATCGCCCTCTGGGGCTTTTAGCGATTTTGGGGTAATAAAACTGATCTGATTTTGCTCTGCCCAGACTTTTAACGGAGAGGGTGTAAGAAGTGCTTTTCTTCCAATCGGCCGATCGGGATTGGTAACTACCAGAGAAATCTCGAACTGTTGTTTGAGCCTTTCTAGCAACAAAACAGCCAATGGCGATGAACTAAAAAAAGCAAGCTTCATAATAATTTACTAATTTTCCTAATTTTCTAATTTTGCAAATAATTTTGCTCCTTC
>JACQHK010000051.1 GCA_016199065.1 Candidatus Microgenomates bacterium
ATATTTTTGAAGAATCTTTTAGTAATTGCCTTACTTCTTTCCTGCAATTCTTCCAGACGGGGGACCGAAGTTACTCCCTCTTCCACTTTTTCTTCTATCGTTTCTTTAATATCTTCCATTCTTTCGATGATTTTTTCTTTTTCTTCCGGCCATTGATCAACGATATCGGACAAGTCATTAAGATAAGGTTTGGCTAGCTTTTTGAAATCTTTTTGCAGTTTTTTACCTTTTTCCGTACCAAAAACGTAATATGCGACGCCGCCCAATAAAGCACCGATCATTAAACCGGTTAAAAAACCACCTTTTTTGTTGTCATTCATCTTCGTTGGCTGCTTTTTTTAATTTTCTTTTGACCACCATTTTGACGATGGAAGAAACGAACGAATTACCCCTGAGATTCATTAAAAAATTCGAGGCGGCTTCTGTTGGTTTGGCAATACTTTCTGAAACTGTACCGAAATCACCGATAATCTTATTGGTTTTTTGTACGCTGATTTTTAATTCTTTAAGAATGCCAATAACGTGAATGCCGATGATGAGAAGAACGACGGAAAGAGAAACGATAACGGTTAAAAGAACAAATTGTGTAATGTCAATCATAGGCAGTTAGTAAGACTTAATTCTATAAAGTGAAAACTTCAGTGTCAACCCCGATTAAATCAGAATAAACTGATACAAAGTGCTTTTTACTCCACCACCCTCACGTGTCTTTCTACTTGTGAAGATTTGCCGTTACGGGCAGCGGAATTGATGACAATGGTATTGATTCCGTCGGAGAGCTGAAGAATTTGCGAAAAATTTCCGTTGTTGTTGTTAACCACCTGGCCGTTGATTCGTACGACAGCATCAAGATCAGTCTTTCCCAAAATTTCTACTTCTTTGGCAGTAATCACCGAGTTTTCTCCCGGTTTTAAAATAACCAGCGGCGGGGCACCGGCTAAATTACTGTATTGGGAAAAAAGATAAGTAAAAAAACCCAAAGCAATTAAAACCACCAAAACAATTGTTACCCTCGTCGGAGTAATTTTCCAAAAAGTTCCTTCTGATGAAGACATCCCTTTTGGTAGAAGCCGTTTATCTTTTAGCTCATCAAATTCCCGGCGATAAAGTGCCAAAAGCGAAGGAGAGTCGAGCTCTAAAAAATCGCTGTAGTTTTTAATAAAACCTCTAGTAAAAGCCGCCGGAGGAAGATTATCATAGTCACCATCTTCGATAGCCACGAGATATTTTTTGCGTATCTTGATGGCTTTTTCCACCTCTTCAATGGAGAGTTTTCTTTCGCTACGTTTATTTTTGATAATTTCACCCAGCGTTTTCATGATTAAAAAGTATCCACTATCTCTTTTAACTTTTCAAAATCTTTTTTAATAACTGCCCGATTCTTGACGAAACGAATCGCTGCAGCGGGATGGATAGTTAAAAAATACCTTCGACCGTCTCTTTTGATTATTTCTCCGTGCTTTTGCATCACGGAAATCTTTTCTTCTAAAACGGCTTGTGCAGCAACTCTTCCTAATAAAACTATGATTAAGGGTTTGATAACGGCGATTTGTTTATTTAAGTGTTTTCGGCCGTGGGCAATATCATCACCGGTGGGCGTGCCGCGATCGGGTAAATATTTTACCGGGCTGGTAATGTAAACCCCTTCTTCGGTTAAACCGACTTCCGCAATTAAGCTGCGCAAAAATTTCCCCGACCTTCCGATGAATGGTCTGCCAACTTTTGCTTCCTGTTTGCCGGGTGCTTCTCCCACAAACATTACTTTAGCATCAGGATCACCTTCTCCAACCACCGCCAAACCGCTTTTGTTCTGTCGACAAATTCGGCAATTTTTAATCTGGTCAGCAATTTTTTCCAATTCCTTAAGTTTATTCATGAAAAACTGTTCCTATTGGGAGGTAGTATACAAAATATCAGATTAAAGCGTACTGGTTGTATTTTCCTGAGTACCAATAATCTGAGAGGCGTCGGTAATGATAACGTCCCGGGGTTTTGAGCCATCAGCCGGACCCACCACTCCGGCCGCCTCCAGTTGATCCAAAAGCCTTGCCGCTCTGGAGAAACCGATCGAAAATTTCCTTTGCAAGAAAGAAGACGAGGCAGTTTTATACTGCACGATTAATTCTACTGCCCTGTTAAAGAGGGGATCATTTCCGTTAGGAGAAGTTTCACCCCCACCGGGTTTTTTCAAAGTAACTACTTGAGAAACAACTTCTTCCGTGTAATGTACCGGAGATTTTGACTTAAGGAAAGTAACTAAATTATTAATATCAGTTTCGGAAACAAAAGTTCCCTGAATACGGGTGGGTTTGGCCTGATCGGGAGGAATATAAAGCATGTCTCCCCTACCCAGTAACTTTTCTGCACCTGGTTGATCCAAAATCACGCGGCTGTCAATCATCGAAGATACATTGAAGGCAATACGGCAGGGAATATTGGCTTTTATCAAGCCGGTAATAACATCAACTGACGGCCGCTGGGTGGAAAGAATCAAATGTATTCCTGTGGCTCTGGCCATTTGAGCCAGACGACAAATGGCATCTTCAACTTCGACAGGAGCAAAAGCCATCAAGTCTGCCAGCTCGTCAATAAGGATTAAGATGTAGGGCAAACGGGCAAAGCCCGCGAGGTTGTTATATCCTTCGATGTTTTTCACAGACATCTTGGCAAATTCCTTATAGCGGTTATCCATTTCGTTCATCGCCCATTTCAAGGCCGAAAGCGTTTTGTCCATTTCCACAATAACCGGAGTCATTAAATGAGGAATGTCATTGTAGCCTACCAATTCTACTCTTTTAGGATCAACCATAATCATTTTCACCTCATCGGGACTGGCTCTGAAAAGTATGGAGGTAATCCAAGAATTAACTAAAACTGATTTTCCCGAACCGGTAGTTCCTGCAATTAACACGTGGGGCATTCTACCAAGATCTGCGGCTATTGGTTGTCCAGACACATCAAGTCCCAAGGCTACTGTTAATTTTGACTTGGCATGTTTTAAGGTGTCTGAAGAAAGCATCGTTTTTAAAGTAACAAATTCCAAACTTCGGTTAGGTATCTCTACACCGACTAAACTTTTTCCGGGAATAGGAGCTTCTATTCTGATTTGCCCGGTCGGTGCGGCAAGTGCCAGAGCCAGGTCGTTTTGTAAGGCCGTAATCTTAGACAGTTTCGTACCCATGGCAATTTCTAAAGCATACTGGGTAACTGCCGGACCCTTGTTTATTTCGGCAACCCGCGCAGCAATACCAAAACTTTCCAGGGTTCTCTCGATAATCTGCGCATTGGTTTTCATATCTCCCCGATCCGCTTTCTGTCCGGTCATTTCCGATAATAAATTAAGTGCGGGATATTCCCAAACAGTGTTGGCCACCGAAACGTTGGTACTTGATGGCAAGTTCAGTGAAAGCTGTCTATTTTTTTCCGCATTTTTATTAATAATTGGCGCTGGCTTATTTTCTTTGGGCAATAAAGCATCCAGCC
This sequence comes from Candidatus Microgenomates bacterium, assembly GCA_016199065.1. Classification (GTDB taxonomy): domain Bacteria; phylum Patescibacteriota; class Microgenomatia; order JACPZF01; family JACPZF01; genus JACQHK01. The sequence goes on from JACQHK010000051.1 coordinate 3,484, forward strand.
CTTTGCCTTTTAAGGGTAACTGAGGTGAGGGAAAAAGGGGTTTTTTACCACCTAATAATCCTTTAGTGCCAGCTGGTTTAAAAAATTTACCTACGCCTCCTAAAATCCTGGCAATAATTCCCCACACGTCTTCCAGGGAAGCATCAAACAAAACTATCAGACCAACCACGAAAGCTAAAACAAGGATTAGGAAGGCAGCAACTCCGCCCAGGATGGTTTCGAAATTACTCCAGACCGTAAAACCCACGTCCCCGCTTTTGGTTAAACCTAAGAGCGTTAGCCAAATTAAAACTGTACCAATAACGACGTTTGTTCTGGCCAGAAAGAATTTAAATTTAGTAAGCTGAAACGATAACATGAATAAAACCAGAGGCAAAAGGACCTTCCCCCAACCCAAATAACGGGTGACGGTTTCGTTTATGTAAGAAAGAACTGAGCCCTGTTGAAAAAAAGAAAGTGTGACGATCCCGGCCACTCCCAAAAGACCGAGTTGCACGATCGTATAAATTGTCTCTTTTTTAAGTTTTATTTTTAATTTTTTACGATAGGCTCTTTTGCGCATGGCAGTAATGAAACTTAATTTATTAGTTTTTGAATTATATCATTTTATTAAGGTAATTTCGCCTTTTTGATTGGCTCTAAAATAGATTATCTTTCCGTAAGATTAAACTTCAACGATTATGGGAAGCACCATGGGGCGTCTGGCCGTCTCCCGATAGAAAAATTGGCTCAGTGCATTTTCGATTTTTTTTCTTAAAAACTGCCAGTCAAAAACCTTAGAATTATTTTTTTCCAATTGTTTTTGAACCACTCTTTTAGCATCTCTTATCAATTGTTCTGATTCTTTCATGTAAACAAAACCGCGGGAACTAATATCCATCTCGCCTGATAATTTTCCTGTAGAAACGGCGATGGGTAAAATGACAACCACCACACCATCCTTGGATAATTGCTGTCTGTCTCTTAAAACAATATGTCCGACGTCTCCGACTCCTAAACCATCAATGAGCACATTATCCAAATCAATTTTTTCACCCAAAGTCGCTGAATTATTATCAAAAATTACTTTTTGTCCGGTTTCTAGGAGAAAAGTTTTATTAGCTTGATATCCTAGCTTTTCCGTCATTTCCGCATATTTTTTCATTTGCCTAAAAGTTCCGCCGATAGGAATGAAATATTTCGGTTTGGTTAAACCCATTAACATATATAACTCTTCCTGTGAGGCATGTCCTGAAACATGAAGTCTATCAGTCACTTCCGAGTAAGAAACTGTCGCTCCTAATTTTGTTAATTGATCAATTACTCCGTGTACCATATTCTCATTTCCCGGGATGGGATCAGCGGAAAAAATTACACTGTCTCCGTTTTCGATGCGAACTTTGGAGTGTTCCTGATTGGCAATTCTGGTTAGGGCTGATTCCGGTTGTCCCTGGCTTCCTGCTGCCAATAAACAGAGAGTTTGTGCCGGATATTTTTTAACTTCTTTTTGTTCAATAATCATCTCTTGCGGGAGGTCAAGATAACGCAGCCTGCGGGCGATATCAATTGCCTGTTCCACACTTCTTCCCAAAAGAACAATTTTTCTTCTGGTCTTTTTGGCAACATTAACCACCATTTGCCAACGATAAATATCCGACGAATGGGCGGTGACAATAAATTTACCCTTACAGCGACCAATCTCTGCTGTTAGTTGTTCCTCAACCACTCTTTCTGAGAGCGTATAGCCTTCTCTTTCGCTTCCTAAACAATCGGAAAGCAAACACAAAATTCCCTTATCTGCGGCTTTTGTTATTTTCCCCAGTTCCGTAAAGCGACCGTCTAAAGGAGTCCAATCATATTTAAAATCACTTCCGTGGTAAAAAACACCCAAGGGTGTTTCGATTGCTAAATTAGCGCTATCCGGAACCGAATGATTAACGTGGATATAACTTACTTTAAAATCCCCCATTTCTACAAAATCGTCTTTGACAATATTTACTTTTTGAGAAATTGAAAAATCGTGGAATTTATTTTCAATAAAATAAGCCGCAAACTTTGTAGCAAAAATAGGACAGTTGAGTTTTGGCCAGAGATAAGGCAGGGCACCAATGTGATCTTCGTGGGCATGGGTGATAAAAATACCCCGCAGTTTATTTTTGTTTTTTAATAAATAGGAAATATCCGGTAAAACCAGGTCTACCCCCAACATGTTGTCATCAGGAAAACCCACGCCACAATCTACTACGATTAAATCTTTTTCAGTTTCGTAGACATAAATGTTTTTGGTAACATCACCGATGCCACCGAGGGAAATAAAGGATACTGTGGACATAAATTAATAATTAGGTAAAAACTCTTTGATGTTTTCCGTTGTCAAATGAAAAGAAGTACCTCTTTTTTCCACGACCAGCTTTGCTACCTTACGGCAGATTCCGTTAATTGTTCTCTCCAGGGTTCTTACTCCTGAGTCAAAACCTAGAGGTCGGACAATTTTTGGCCACACGTTATCGTCAATTTTTATCGTCCCTTTTTCCAACCCCGATTCCTCCATCGTTTTAGGCAACACATAATCCTTACCGATGGTAATTTTTTCTTCATCAGTATAAGAAGGCATCTGCATGGGTTCTAACCTGTCCAAAACAGCAGTAGCAATGTGGGTTGTATTGTTGGCTGTGGCAATAAATAACACTTCAGAAAGGTCAAAAGGATAATCGATAAAGTGGTCGGAAAAGGCCATATTCTGCTCCGGATCAAGTAGCTCGACTAAAACACCCATAATACTGGCACGACCTTCTTCGGTAACCCTGTCAACCTCGTCTAATAAAACCACAGGGTTTTTGGTCTGTGCCCGTCTTAAGGCTTTAATAATCTGACCCACTTCAGCATCCGGTCTGACGCGAGATTGACCTCTTAAATCAAGCGGATCTCCCATACCACCAAAGGGTACCCGGACAAATTTTCGACCCATGGCTTCGGCGATGGAATAGGCAATCGTAGTTTTACCGGTACCTACCAAACCGATGAAACAAAGTATCGGAGCTCTCATAAATTTCATAACCTCTTTCTCTTGGGTATCTTTTTCACCTTTTTCCCGTCTTAATTTAAGAACAGACAGGTATTCAAGAATCCTTTCTTTAATATGTTCCAAACCATAATGATGTTTATCTAAAACCTCTTTGGCATGTTCCAAGTCCAGAACGTCTTCACTTCTTTTATTCCAAGGCAAATTAGTAATCCAATCGATATAGTGAGAAACCTGTTCATATTCAGCAGAATATCCTCCGAATTTAGCCATTCTGCCTAAACGATCCAGCATGGAAAGAGCCTTTTCTCTAAGATCGGGAGGTAAAGGAGAATTTTTAGTTTTTTCCTGTAAACGAACTACCTCGGTAAAAATTGCATCATCGGCAGACATAAAATTAGTATAAAACAAATTTTCTCGAGGTTCTACTGACCTTCCATCTCCGAGATGGAACGGATCGTACACCTAAGGAAAAAAGGTGATTAATATCGGGGTCTGCGCGGACCACGGCGATCGCCGCCAAAAGGTCGTTGGCCTCTGCCAAAATCCTGACGTTGCGGTCTTTGAGCTGCGGCTTTTTGGGCATCTTCTCCAAAAAGCATGGATAAATTAATTCTTCCCTGATCGTCAATTTCCAACACACGCACTTTAACTTTTTGACCGAGTTGTACCACGTCGTTAGGATTACCTACAAAACCGACAGACATCTGGGATACATGAACCATGCCCTCTTTCCCGGGTACCAGTTCTACAAATGCACCAAAAGGTAAAATTCTTTTCACTTCCCCTTCAAATTCTTCTCCGGCTTTTATTTGACGCGTCAAGGTAGTAACCCAATTTACTGCTTTTTCCACATCTTCTTCGGAAGTCCCGGTAATACTTACCATTCCGTCATCGGAAACATCCAGGGTGGTGTTCGTTTGGGCCATAATGTTACGAATCACCTTTCCTCCCGGGCCGATGACTTCACCAATTTTTTCGGTATCAATTTTTACTACTTTAATCTTTGGTGCGTATTTGGACATCTGTTTACGGGCAGCAGGTAAAACGGCATTCATCTTTTCCAAAATCGACATTCTGGCTTCCTTAGATTGGATAAGCGTTGCTTCAATCATTTCCTGGGTTAGTCCGGCAATTTTAACGTCAAGCTGCACCGCCGTAATACCATTTTTGGTTCCGGCTACTTTAAAATCCATGTCTCCTGAGAAATCCTCGATACCTACAATATCAGTTAAAATTTTGTACTGGGAAAGATCTTCGGATGTAACCAATCCGCAAGCAATACCTGCTACCTGTTCAATAATCGGTACTCCCGCATCCATTAAAGACAGACTGGAACCGCAGGTTGAAGCCATAGAAGTGGATCCGTTAGAAGACATAATTTCCGATACTACCCGGATGGCATACGGAAAAGCATCCTCTGAAGGCAAGACGGGTATAATAGCTCTTTCTGCTAAAGCACCATGACCCACCTCGCGTCGCGAGGGAACACCTATTCTGCCGGCTTCTCCGACTGAATAGGGTGGCATGTAGTAATGATGCATGTATCTTTTAGTTTCTTCTCCCTCCATCCTTTCTACATACTGTTCAAGCGACGGAGCACCCAATGTAGTAATAGAAAGGGCTTGAGTTTGTCCCCGTTTAAACATAGCTGAACCATGGGTGCGTGGTAAAATACCGACTTCAATTTCAATTGGTCTGACTTGTGTTAAATCTCTACCGTCGGGTCTTTGATTATCTTTAAGAATTCTTTCTCTGACTTGTTTTTTAAATAGTTTATCCAAAATTTCCAAAACCGCTTTTTTATCTACTTCTCCGCCTTTAAGTTCCACAAATTCATCTGCCAGTCCTTGTAAATCATCGCCCTGCCCTTCTTTTGAAGCAACTTGAGGAATCAAGTCAGTCACTTGCTTTTTATATTTCTTTTCAATTTCTTCCACTAAAGTTTTGTCTGTTTCTTCTGCCACAATTTCTTTTTTCTTCTGACCGACGTTTTTGGCTAAATCATTTATCCCTTTTAAAATCGCATCTCGGGGTTTTTGAAAATAAGTAAAGGCTTGGGCAAAAACTTTTTCCTCGAGCTGATTGGCTCCCGCCTCGATCATGACGACTCTTTCTTGGGAGGAAGAGACGACCAAATCCAATTCAGACATCTCCATTTCCGCATCGGTAGGATTAGTTAAATAGCAACTTTCTTTTCCCTCGCCTTCCTTTACGTATCCGACACGGAGTGCAGCAACCGGTCCTTTCCAGGGAAGTGAAGAAATTGCCAAAGCAGCAGAGACGGTATTAATGGCCAAAATATCCGGCTCATTTTCACCATCTACCGACAAAATAGTAACTACTACCTGTACTTCGTTTTTATAATTTTTGGGAAAAAGCGGTCTGATTGATCGATCGATTAACCTGCCCTTAAGGATAGCTTCATCACTTGGTCTTCCTTCTCTTTTAACCCAACGCGACCCTTTAATTCTTCCACCGGCATAGAGCTTCTCGACATATTCTACGCTTAAGGGAAAATAGTCCAAGTCTTTTTTGGGAGCAGCTTCTACAACTGTGGCCAAAACCATGGTATCGCCGGCCTTACCTATTACAGCGCTCGTGGCCTGTTGGGCAAATCGTCCGACTTCAAAAGTTATTTTTTTGCCTTCGAGCTCTACGGTTTGCGTGGTTAGTTTAATCATATTTTTTGTTAAGGCTAAGAGGGGTAAAATCAAATATTGGTTATTTCGTTAGTTGGTTATTTGGTTAATTAGTAAAAAAAGTGATTTTGCTAACTAACGAATTAACTAACTAACAAAGTAACGTCTCTCTAATTTTTTCTCTTCACCTTACCTCGGTAAATTTAATTTTTTAATAATTTCTTTATATCTTTTTTGATCTTTATTTAACAGATAGTTTAATAATCTTCTTCTTTTGGAAACCATGGAAAGCAATCCCCTTCTACTATGAACATCGTGGATATGGATTTTCAAGTGATCTGTAAGTTTTTTAATTCTTTCAGTAAGAAGAGCGATCTGAACTTCAGGAGAACCGGTATCAATCTTGGAATTGGCGTAAACCTGAATTATTTTTTTCTTTAAATCGGCTGCTAATGGCATATATTTTCTGATTAACCAAGCAAAACTCAAGTCAGTTACTCAAAATGGATTTGCTTTAGTTAAACTTTGGGCATTATAACAGAAGAAGATTGTTCTGACAAGATACTTTTATTACCCTATTACAGCAAAGTAGATCCTTTATAAATTTTCGGTGCCAACCAATCGGGCGAAGGAACATTGTCTACGTTCTCACTTAAGGTCTTATCGATTTTTAGCGCTTTATTTAGCGCGGCTTTGTTTTGTGCAGTGGTGAGTGTTTTGTGTCCTAAAATCCTCACCCCATTATTTTTTAAACAGAGGGCAGCAGCCTCAAGTGTCTCTGCTTTAACTTGTTCAGACTGCAGGTGGTTACTAACAGTATCTATCCCGGTGAGTAAGTTAGTCGCAGATTCGTTGTCAAACGGAAGTCCCAAATCCTGCATTAATAAACAGATAAATTCAGAAACGCTTAGAGACAGGGGGGAAACCAAATTAATTGTACCGTAGTTTTCATTATTAATATCATTATCAATATTTATGATTTCAGTTTCAGAGTATATTTTTTGTTCATCTTTGTAAAATTTACCCAATTTGCCTAAATTGGCACATTTTATTGTAATTATTAAATCCGCAACGATTCCTTGTTTATGAAAGGCTACATTTTTTTCATCAATCTCCCAATTAGCTCCTTCTCGTGGTTTAATTACCAAATTGAAGCGGTCATTCTCTATGTTATAAGAAACTTTTTCTATTGCTCCTTCTTTATAATTTAGCGAGATCACAAAATTTTTTCCGCCGATCTCATTTTTAACTTCGTCGACTCCGATCAAATCAGAAAATTCTACTGTCAGCTTGGAAGGACAGGCAATAATAACCTGTTTGCCTATTTTTCTTAATGATAAATATAAAGAAATACCGGCTGCTGCTATATCGGGATTTAGATCGTCCGGGAGAAGAATAAGAAGATGTTGGGCAGAGGTAATTTTTGTATTCAAAAGAGAAACTTCCTGTTTAAAATCTGCCAACATATACTTCGATTTTACTCAGAATAAAGGTAATAATTTTATTCATTTTTTAAGATTGAATCGATACTACCATATCGCCAAGTTTAAAGTCAATATTTGGCTCTAACAAAATTCCTCCGTCGTTTCCCACTTCTATTTTGTTTATTTCTTCTTTAAAGCGGCGAATGCTTTTAACAACGGCACGGCCCAGTTCTTCATCACCTCTTTTTATAATCGCCTTGTCTCCCCTGGCAATTCTTCCTTCAGTCACTTTTACACCGGCGATTTTTTTATTGTTAAAAGGAAACTCCGCAAGTATTTTTGCCTGACCTAAAATCTGTTCCACTTCCACTTTGGCAATTCCTTCAATTACTTCCTTAATTTCCTCGAGCAGTTCATAAATCACTCTGTAAGTTTTAACTTTCACCTTCTCAAATTGAGCCAGTTTTTGTGCCGATGATTGAATTTTGACATTAAAACCCACTAAAAATGACTTAGTCGTTTTAGCTAACCAAACATCAGATTCGGAAATATCCCCCAGCCCTGACAGCATTATTTTAAGTCCTGTTTGGGGAAGACTTGCCAAGATTGCTTCTAAGGAATTATTGCTATCCGCTTTAAGAATTATGTTAAACAACTTTGAAACATCTTGAGCAACTTCTTCGTGATTTTCCGATTCGATCTCAGGTTCTTTTGGTTCAATTGGTTTTTCAGAAATCGGCTCACCTACCAAAGGGGCTTTGGAAAAACCAAGAATTTTACATGGTGCGCCGGGGAAAACTTCAGAAACTGACTCTCCTTTGTCATTAATCAGTGCCCGCACTTTGGCCTGTTGTGAAGAGGTAAAAATCTGTTGTCCGACTTCTAAAGTACCATTTAAAACAATGACACTTGTTTCTGACCCCCGTAACCGGTCAATCTTTGATTCGATAATTACGCCTTTTAACTCTGCGTTTTTATCACCGCTTATGTTGTTCATTTGGGCAATAAGTAAAATCATTTCCAATAGTTCTTTAAGTCCTTGTCCGGTTTTGGCCGAAACCAGAACTGATACCACATCGCCTCCCTGATCTTCTACTACAATACCTTTTTTGGCTAATTTCCCCTTGATGGTTTTTAAATTTTTTTCCGCACTATCAACTAAATCTGCCTTAGTGAAAGCCACAATTACAGGAACTCCTGATTTCTTGATATGTTCAATTGATTCTACGGTTTGGGGTTGAATACCATCGTTAACGGCCACAACTAAGATGGCAATGTCGGAAGCTTCAACTCCCCGCGAACGAATTTTGGAAAATGTTTCGTGGCCGGGAGTATCAATAAAGGTAATTTTTTTATTTCCTTCCTTACTTTCTATTTCAACTTGATAAGCACCAATGTGCTGAGTAATACCACCAAATTCACGACTGGCAGTATCGATTTTTCTTAAAGCATCTAAAAGGGAGGTTTTTCCATGGTCGACATGGCCTAGGACGGCAACGACCGGAGGTCGAAAATTATTAGGTTTTTTTTCAGATTTATCCAAGTCTGACTTGGTTGTAACTTTGTTTTTTCCTGGCATGATTTTAAGAATAATCGGTTGATATTGTTAAATTGTTTATTGCTTGGCTCTTGATACATAGACAGTCTATGCTTTTTCTTTCTTGGCTTTTGTTTTCTTGCTGGCCCCGCGAATCCGCCGAACCGGCGGAGAAGTGGGTGTTTTTTCAGTCGTTTTTTCAGTCTTTTTTGTTTCTTTCTTTGCTTCACCTGTCTCTTCACCCAATTCTTTCATTACCTGCTCCTTATCGCCTTCATTCCATTCGTTTTTTCCTTTTATCTTAATTTTCCAACCGGTTAATTTCACTGCAAGTCGAGCATTTTGTCCTTCCTTGCCGATTGCCAATGACAGCTGGTCATCGGGAACTAAAGCCAAAGCGATTTGTTTTTTTTCGCTGATGATCTGAACATCTATGTCTTTAGCCGGAGACAGAGCTGAACTAATATATTTAACCGGATCTTCATTCCACTGGATAATATCGATTTTTTCGTTATTTAATTCATTAATTACTGCCTGCACCCGTACACCTTTTTGGCCAACACAGGAACCGACGGGATCCACCCCACTTTGTGAAGAAAAGACGGAAATTTTGGTTCTGTTTCCTGCTTCCCGGGCGATCGTTTTAACTTCTACTGCGCCCGAAGCAACTTCGGGAACTTCTCTACGAAACAAACCTTCTACCAATCCTGAATGAGCTCTCGAAACTATCACTTCCTGTCCCCGATGAGTTTCCCGTACACCTTCAATATAAAAAACCAATCTTTGGTTTATGCGATATCTCTCGGCCTGAACCTGGTCTTGGGGAGGCATTAAACCCTCAGTTTTACCGATATCGACCCTGATGTTTGGACCATCGAAACGTAAAATCATACCATTGACTAAAGTACCTACGCGTACTGAATAATCGGCAATAACTGCTGCTTTTTCTGCTTCACGAATTCTTTGCAAAATTACCTGCTTGGCAGTTTGTGCAGCAATTCTGCCAAATCCCGGAGGTGTGACATCTTTTTTTTCTTTGAAAATTTTTGCTTCGCCTGTATCAGCATTGATTTCGACACTCATTAACTCCAGATCCTGACCGCCGTAATCTTTTTTATAGGCAGCCAAAATCGCCGCCCTGATGGTTTCTAGAACCACTTCGGGGTTTACTCCTCTTTCGCTGCAAACCTGATTTAGGGCAAGTGCAAATTCGCTTCGTTGTATTGCTGGCATATATTTTTACCTTTTAATAATAAAAATGGTGGGTCTTTCCCCACCAATATTAATCTTCTTTAACCGCTTTTAATTTAACACATTGACCATAACCAAGTCAAGCAAATTTGGCCTATTCCCCAGTTAAAACCATCCTCTTTTTTCACCACCATTTTTTTCTAACTCCCTGAGCAGCTCTTTTTGGCGGGCAGAAAGCTTTGATGGTATGGTCAATTTGACGCGAACATACAAATCTCCTCTCCCGCCACCCCTAACATGAGTTACACCCTTACCTCTTAACCTTATTAAGGTATTGGGCTGAGTTCCGGAATGAATTTTAATCCTTTCTTTACCTTCCAGAGTGTCAATGAAAACTTCTGCTCCCAAAGCTGCCTGAGCAAAAGAAACCGGAGCTTCCACTATTAAATCATCGCCTTCCCTTTTAAATTTAGCACTGGGTGTGACTTCTAAGACTAGATCGAAATTACCAAAACGAACCCGGGAACCTGTGTCAACTCCGGCCGGTATTTTTATTTTCGTTTTTTTTCCTTCAACGCTTACTTCTTTTTCCACGCCTTTTACGGCCTCTAAGAAAGAAATTCTCATCTGATATGCCTGGCGGGCACTTCTTCCCCGTGAACCAAAGGGAGAACTTCCGCCAAAAAATTGTTCAAAGATTTCAAAAGGATCGTTAAAACCGCCGAAATCAAAACCCTCCGGACCGCCACCACCTGTATAATAGGTATAGGTAAAGGGTCCTTGCTGGTAATTTTGACCCTGGCCAAAAGGTCCTTGCCCCATACCCCCGTTTTCAAAAGCAGCACTGCCGAACTGATCATAAGTAGATTTTTTTTGAGGATCCGACAAAACTTGATAGGCTTCGTTTATTTCCTTAAATTTTTCTTCGGCTTTCTTTTTATCTTGGGCGTGACGATCAGGATGCCACTCAAGAGCCAATTTGCGATAGGCGCTTTTAATTTCCTCAGGACTGGCGTTTTTACCAACACCCAGAGTTTGGTAATAATCTGTTTTGGCCATAGCTTGCAAAAAATTGGGTGGATTTAACCACCCAATTTTAAACTAATTACATATTAAACACTTTTATTGTACAACTTGTCCTTCTTCAACGTCACCTTCCTTGCCTTTATTTTCACCATTAGTGGTACCTTCTTTGTTAGAATCCGTCACCTCATTTTCAGGAGTAACATTGGGTTGACCCTGATTTTGATACATGTTACTGCCAATCTGGGACAAGACTTGGGATAATTCCTCACTTTTGGCATTAAGTTCATCCTTGCTTCCTGTATCCAAAATGGATTTTAGAGCAGCCACCTTTTCTTCTACATTCTTTTTTACGTCCGCAGGAACTTTATCTCCGGCATCTTTAAGACTTTTTTCTGCAGTAAAGATTAATGTATCGGCCTTGTTTCTCGTTTCAACCTTCTCCATCTTTTCTTTATCCTCATCCGCGTGAGTTTCGGCTTCTCTGGTCATTTTATCAATCTCATCTTTACTTAATCCTGTAGAACCGGTGATTTTAATACTTTGAGCCTTACCCGTTGCCTTATCTTTAGCGGTGACGTTTAAAATACCATTGGCATCGATATCAAAGGTCACTTCAATTTGCGGAACACCTCTGGGAGCCGGCGGAATACCATCCAGGATAAATCTTCCAAGAGATTTGTTATCAGCTGCCATCGGGCGTTCGCCCTGCAGGATATTTATTTCGACAGAAGTTTGGTTATCAGCAGCAGTGGAAAAGACCTGCGACTTAGAGGTCGGCACGGTGCTGTTCCTGC
>JACQHK010000054.1 GCA_016199065.1 Candidatus Microgenomates bacterium
AATTAACGAAGAGCAATCTTTATTAAATTTTCAATTTCTATTTTTCATTCAATTATAAAATTGGACAATTAATTATTGATTGAAAATTGAAAATTAGAAATTTTAAATCTCCTTGTTCTTATATAACGATTCTTCTATAATTTGTTCCTATGACAGGAAAAGAGCTTCGTGAAAAATATCTTAAATTTTTTGCCTCAAAAGAGCATCAGATTATACCTCCTGCTAATCTCGTTCCCGAGAACGATCCTACAGCATTGTTTATTAATTCCGGAATGCATCCTTTAGTTCCCTACCTTTTAGGCCAGCCTCATCCTTTAGGAAAAAGATTAACCAGCGTGCAAAAATGTGTCAGGACAGACGATATTAATGAGGTAGGTGATGCGGTTCATCTAACTTTTTTTGAAATGTTAGGAAACTGGTCGCTGGGAGACTATTTTAAAAAAGAAGCGATCAATTGGTCTTTTGAATTTTTGACCGACAAAAAATGGTTGGGTTTAGATCCACAAAGATTGTATGTTTCCGTTTTTGCCGGAGATGAAACCCTGCCTTTGGATAAAGAGTCGATTGCGATCTGGAAAGAAGTTTTTGCCAACGCAGGTATTACTGCTGAGGTCGGTGATTTGCAAAAAGGAATAGAAGGTACGGCGAGAATTTTTCCTTACGATAAAAAAAAGAATTGGTGGGGACCGGCGGGGAAAACCGGACCTTGCGGGCCTGATACGGAAATGTTTTATGACACCGGAAAAAAACACGAGGAAAAATTTGGCAAGGCTTGCCACCCTAATTGTGAATGCGGAAGGTTTGTCGAAATTTGGAATGACGTTTTCATGCAGTTTGATAAAAAAGTCGACGGAACACTTGAACCTCTGAAGCAAAAAAATGTCGATACAGGTCTGGGCTTAGAAAGAGAAGTGATGATTTTAGACCGTAAAGAAAGCGTTTTTGACACGGAAGTATTTGCTAACATTATTCATCAGATTGAAATAATTTCCGGAAAATTATATGCAGAGCAAAATTCTAAACGACCGATTCGCATTATTGCCGATCATCTTCGCGCCGCAGTTTTTATTATGGCCGACGGTGTGTTGCCTTCCAACAAAGAACAGGGAAGTATTTTAAGGCGTTTAATTAGAAGAGCAATTAGATTTTCGAGACAATTAGGAATTGAAGAAATGTTTATGGCAGAGGTGGCAGACGTAGTAATTAATGACATGGGTCAGGCTTATCCCGAACTAGTAAAAAACCAGGAAACAATTTTAAATAATTTAACAAACGAAGAAGAAAAATTTGCCAAAACGATCAGTGTCGGCCTAAAAGAGTTTGAAAAACTAATCAGTAAAAACACCAGAGAGCTTACCGGAGAACAAGCATTTTATCTGTACGAAACTTTTGGTTTTCCTCTAGAGATAACTGAAGAATTGGCTTACGAAAAAAACATTAAAGTAGATGTTAATGGTTTTCAGGAAGAATTTAATAAACACCAAAGTGAGTCACGCAGTGGCGCAGAGAAAAAATTTTCCGGCGGTCTGGCAGATCACAGCGAACAAACGACCAGACTTCATACCGCCACACATCTTTTACAGCAGGCCTTGCGTGATATTTTAGGAGATCATGTTCATCAAGCCGGTTCTAATATTACAGCAGAGAGATTGCGTTTTGATTTTACCCACGATAAGAAACTTACCGCTGAGGAAATTGTCCGGATTGAGGCAGTAGTTAACCAAAAAGTTAAAGAAAATCTGCCGGTTAGTTTTAAAGTAACTTCTCTAAAAGAGGCTTTGACACAAGGAGCACTGGCTTTTTTTGGTGAAAGATATGCCGAAAAAGTAAAAGTATATTCAATAGGAAATTACTCAAAGGAAGTGTGTGGTGGTCCGCATGTTGACTTTACAAGTACTTTAGGAAATTTTAAGATAAAGAAAGAGGAGGCTGCCGGAGCGGGAAAGAGACGCATCTATGCTATCTTGACTGCTTAAACCTTATGGAGTTTATTAAAAAATTTCTTCATTTAGTTCCTACTCCAGAATCTCCAAAAGAAATTTATCTAAGCCTAGAATTTGAAGAAGGGTTAGTCAAGGCTGCGGTTTGGGAACACACCGGACAAAACGTTAAAATTGTTGCTGAAGAACGCGAACAGTACGATGGTGAAAGTGACCAGGCGGCAATTGAAGCCTGCGATAAAGTAGTTTCCAGGCTTGAAAGGGGGAAAATTGATCTGCAGAAAGTGATTTTCGGCATTCCTTTCGAATGGGCACAAGGAAATAAAATCATCGCCGATAAACAAAATTTTTTAAAGGACCTTTGCTCTAAATTAAATCTGACACCGGCAGGATTTGTAGTCATTCAGGAAGCCTTAACTTATTATTTGCAAAAAGAAGAGGGGATGCCGGTAACAGCGATTTTGGTCCAAGTCCTTCCGACAGAAATTGTCTTGACAATTTCTAAGATTGGTAAAATTTTAGGTTTGGTGCGCAAAAAACGTGAGGGTTTATTAGGAGATGTTATCGTTGCAGCTTTAAAAGATTTTCCCCAAATTGAAGTTCTTCCTTCGCGCTTTCTTCTTTATGATACCAATAAAGATTTAGAAGAAGTCAGGCAGGAATTAATTTCCTTTCCCTGGTTACAAAAGATTGATTTCTTACATTTTCCCAAAATTGACATACTGGTTAATAATGTTGATCTAAAAGCCATTGTTTATGCCGGTGTTGCAGAAATGACTCAGGAAAAAGAGATTAAGCTACAGGCACTCGAGTCGGACAAGCCGATAGTAAAAGAGTTCGAAAAAGAACAAGAACTGCTTGAGGAAAAAATCGACGAAACGGTGGTTAATAATGAACAAGAAATAAACACTTCACCAAAAACGATCAGCATAGAAGAGATAGGATTCGTGCGTGACGAAGATATCCGTAACACTGAAACTGCTAAAGAAAATATTTCCCCTCCCGGCCCAAAAACCGTTAGTCAGGAAAGTGCTTTTGAACTTGACGCAGTATATACTCAAAGAAACGCAGAAAAAAGCGATGTTGGCGAGTCAACATCAAAACAGGGGATTCCCAAAGAATCGTTGCTCACCAAATTTACTTCTTTAATTACCAAAGTTGTTAAAACAGTGAGAATTCCTAAAATTAAATTCACCAGAACAGGTTTTTCTCTTCCGGGATTTAAAGCTCCGTCCTTTTTACTCATACCTGTTGTGATTTTAGCACTTTTATTAGTGGTTGGTTTTGCTCTTTATTGGTCAATGCTAAAAGCCGAGGTCATTTTGACCGTTGAGCCGAAAGAAGTGACAACTTCAGCAGAAATTACTGTTTCACCGGAAGCGGCATTACTTGATGAAGCTAAAAAAATAATCCCCGGCAAAACGATTGAAGTAGAAGAAAGCGGTAAAAAAACGGTTTCTACTACCGGAGTGAAAAATGTTGGAGAGCGTGCCAAAGGTCAAGTTACGCTTTACAATAAAACATCTTCTCCCAAACTATTTACCACCGGTACCGTAATTTCCTTTGACAAGCTGGAATTTACACTTGATTCTTCGGCTTCGGTTTCCGCACAGAAAATCGAAGAAACAGGTACGGGGGCAACGATTGTTTATGGTAAACAGACAGTAGCGGTAACCGCAGGGGCAATTGGTACCAAATACAATCTGGGAGCGGGAACCAAATTTCAAATAGAGGATTTTGCCAGCTCAGCTTATGAAGCAAAAAACGACCAGGTCTTTAGTGGTGGCTCAAGTAAGGAAATTTCCGTGGTGGCAAAATCCGACATGGATAACTTGCTGGCCACTTTATCTGCAGAGCTTTTAGCAAAAGGAGAGAAGAAACTCGAAGCAAATCAAAGTAATCAGAGGTTGATTAAAGAGGTGTCTGATGCCCAAGCTGTTAAAAAAAACTACGACAAAGTGTTGGGGACGGAAGGTGATCAGTTAACGCTCGATCTTACTCAAAAATTTAGCGTACTGTCCTACAACGATCAGGATTTAAAAAGCATTATGGGAAAATTAATAGACAAAGAAGTACCACCTGATTATTCATATTCTCCCAACAATATTCAAAGCCAGGGGGTGGTAAAGAAAGTAAATGAAGACTCAACGGTTCTTTTGGCTGTTTCGTTTAAGGCGAAATTAATTCCCAAAATTGATCCTCTGAAAATACAAAAAAACTTAAGTGGTAAGAGTTTTAGCGAGGGTGAAAAATTCCTGACAACGCTAAAAAACGTTAAAAGTTTTGAAGCGACCATCACCCCACGTCTACCCGGTATGCTTTATAGTTTTCCCCGGACGCCCCAAAATATTAAAGTGGAAATTAAAGGACAGTAGTCTTTTTAGTCTACCCGATAGATCCCGATTTTTTCGCCTTCAAAAATTACCCTTAAGAAGGGATAAGTTTTTTTAATATCCCTCTTTTCCCTTGCATACACGACATATTCAATATTGTTATTATGTAAAAAATCACTTCCCAGTTTTGCGTCTCCCCACTGGTAAAAGAATCTTAATGCTTTGGCCTCCTTTTGATAAAAATCCTTGGTAAGCAGAAAATGGGCATAAAAAGATACTTTTCCGGTTAATCCCGGAATCATTAGGTAGTAATAGGAATACGGGCTGGATAATACTATAGATTTCTCTGAAGGAAGTTTTTCCAAGATTTTTAAACCACGGTAAGTGTCATTGGTCGGATAAGTTAAGGTAAAATCCGGCTCCAGGGGTGGTTGTAATCGATTGACCAGAGAAGGAATAAAAGTTAGCAAGGACAAAGAAACGAAAATTAATAAAGGAATAAAAACCGTATTAAGCCGTAATAATTGTTTAATCTTATATGTGCCGTAGGCTCCGAAGATGGCCAGTATCAGATAAGATATTCCTGAAAGAAAACGGAATCCGGGAATGGGGGCAATTGTCCAAATAGGTAAAACAAAGCCTAAAACTGAAGTTAGTAAAACCAAAAAAAGAAAAAAGAACTCACCCCGAGAGAAAATTTTCTTTACGTAGCCGAATAAAAACAACAGCGGTATTAAAATCGGACCGACGGACATGAATAAATAGGGAAGGTTATGTAATAAAGAATAAACTTGCCGTTTATGATTTTCGATATCCCACAAATTAGCCTGTTGAATTAAGGGCTGTTGTGAAAGTTGTTCTTTTAAGAGCAAGGCTAAAAAAACTGAAGGTAAAAATACGATTAACAAAATTAATCCGCGAGAAACAAGATCAAATTTAACATTTCGTTTATATGACCCTGCCATAACTGCTATTGCAAAAGGAATAATACGGGTAACACTTTTTGCCGGATCAGATAAAGTTAATAAGGTTAAGGTAAACGAAAGGCTAAAAAGTGTCAGGAAGTTTTTTTTCAGATTATTAATAATTTCCGTTAGGTTATTGTAGGCAAAGGCGATTTTTGTACGAGCCTTTTTTAAAAAATCAAACATTAGCCATAAAGTTACAAGTGATAGAATGTCGGTTACGACGTGTTGTGGTATGGTACCGAAACGTGTACTAATAGTGTTTTTTGCCCGGAAAAGCCTGATTGGCTCAAAAAATGTTCCTAATTCATCTTCCCGTACCAGAGGATAACTGGTGGCAAAAACAAAAAGGCATAACGCGGTGATTCTTAGTTGAATATTTTTCTCAAAAACCTGCCTGAGGAAGAAATACGACAGAAAGAAAAATAAAAATTTTAGTAAGATGAGAGATAAATTGTACGTTGCAAAGGTCTCTAAACCTAACAACGATCCGATTTTACCAAGTACCAGATGGTTGACATAGCCAAACATGGGTGGATAATATTCGGGCGTGAACTTATTGATGACGGAAAAAGAATTATGGGCACCTTGCCAGAACTGGTCCAGATAATAATAAAAATCAATCCAATAATGTGTCATTCCGATAAAAGTTCTGCCCGGAGGAATGTTTAAAAGTTGCGAAAAAAAATTGATGGTGGTAAAAATTGTGGCAGCACTTGAATACAGGATGACCAACAGTAATTCCCTAAGCGAGACAGGTGAGGTTTTCATAGTTTATTAGTTTATAATTGGCCGGCGGAGAAATAATATAGCATAGTTTAAAAAAAATGAAACTACCAATCTGGTTAAAACGAATATCCGTAAAAAAAATAAAAAATAAAAAAATTCCGATATACGCGCCAATCTTTATTGGCAATGAAAGAAAATACTTAAACGCCTGTTTGGATCAAGAATGGGTTTCCTCAAAAGGAGAATTCGTTGCTCTTCTGGAGCAAGAAATTGCGAAATATTGCAAAGTTAAATATGCTGTTGCTTGTTCTTCCGGAACAGCGGCTCTTTTTCTTGCTCTAAAGTCTTTGGGGATCGGTCCGGGGGATGAAGTTATTGTTCCTTCTTTTACCATGATTGCCAGCGCCTTTGCCGTATCTTACACGGGAGCTACTCCCGTTTTCGCCGACTGCGATTTAGATACAGCAAATTTGTCAATTTCTTCTTTAGAACCATTAATAACCAAAAGAACCAAGGCCGTCATGCCCGTTCATATCTATGGTAATCCCTGTGACATGGATAGTTTGCAAAAAATTGCCGATGCCCAAAAAATCTTCTTAGTTGAAGACGCAGCGGAAGCCTTTGGCTCAGAGTACAAAGGAAAAAGAATCGGCTCAATAAGCAATTTAACGGGTTTTTCTTTTTATGTAAATAAAACAATTACCACCGGTGAAGGCGGAATGGTTACGACTAACTCAAAACGGTTGTATAAAATTTTAAAAAATATTAATAACTACTCTTTTTCCCAAAGAAGGCATTTTTGGCATAGCCGCCTAGGTTACAATTTACGGATGTCTAACTTGGAGGCCGCTGTCGGTTTAGGGCAAATAGAATATTGTGAAGAAATTTTAGACAGAAAAAGAAAAATAGCGCAAACTTATCATGAATTACTAAAAGACTTTTCAGAGTACATTTTACCCCTAAAGATACTGCCATTTAACAAAAGCAACTATTGGATGATTGCTTATCGTTTGCAAAACGAAAAAGACAACGTCGAAAAGTTACGGGAAGAGTTGAGCCGGAAGGGAATTGAAACAAGAAGTTTTTTTATACCCTTACATCTTCAACCCGCATATAAACATCTCAAATCAAAAATAAAATTTTCTAACTCCGAAAAATTATCCAGTACCGGTATTCTCTTACCTTCCGGTCCGGGACTGCGTGTTTTTGAAATAGAAAATATTTGTGAGTTAATCAAAAAGTTTTTTCGCGGACATTGAATGCAAACCGATCAATACCGTCAGATGTATCTTCTAGAAGACCACCATTGGTGGTTTTTGAGTAAAAGGAAATTTATCTCAGTTTTTTGGCCCAAAACCAAAAGTAGGTTAAAGATTTTAGATGTGGGAAGCGGAACCGGAGGACTAACCAAATATTTAGCAAAATTCGGAAATGTCTTGGGGGTAGAAATTTCTTCTGAAGCAGGAAGATATCTTGTGCAAAGGAAAATTAAATTTGTTTCTAAATCGATAGAGAATTGCCGTTTTCCCGAGGAATCTTTTGATTTTGTAGTACTGGGTGATGTTTTATATCATTCCTGGATTAAAAACGACCAGGCAGTACTAAAAAAAATTTCTCGTTGGCTAAGACCCCACGGTTACCTTTTATTGACAGACTCGGCGGGGAACTTTTTAACATCAAAGCACGATAGAAAAATGATGACCAGGGAAAGATATTCCTTATCCGTTTTGTCGGAAAGACTTATCAAAGCAGGTTTTACGATTAACAGAAGGTCCTATTGTTTTTTTCTTACTTTCCCGTTATTTGTAGTTTCAAGAATATTAAATAAAGTTATTGATTTTGATACTGTTTCGGAAACCAACAAAATTATCAATCAGATATTTTTACAAATAACTTCCTGGGAAGCTTTCCTGCTGCGTTACTTTGATTTGCCTTGGGGATCCTCCCTGATAATTTTAGCAAGTAAAAAATAAGGTTTAGATTGATTCTGCTGATAATCGTGTGCTATCTTTGAATAGTATGGCACTTGAAGTCTACTTAAAAAGCCCGGTAGTTTATTTGTTTCCTCCAAAGAGACGGGAAGTGATTTATCTTTCGGTTAAGAAGAGAGCGGTGTTTAAAATGATTGCTACCTTAATGGTGTTTGTGGGGATTTCCCTACTGGGTGTTGTGGCAACTCCTTTAGTTTATTATCAATTTATCTATGGTCCGAAGCTGGCGAAAGCAAAAATTTTAAAACCTGTTTCGGCCATAGCCGCCGAGCAACAACAGACTCAGGTTTTGGGTGTTGAGACTGACTATACGAAAGCGACCAATTGGTTTCCCACCGCCAAACAAAATTCCAGTATTATTTCTCAGGTTTCGTCCTACAATATTTCCATTCCCGACCTAAGTATCAAAGATGCCGTGGTAAAAATCGGTTCGGATGATTTAAATCGCAGCTTAATTCATTATGGCGGAACAGGTTTGCCCGGTGAATACGGCTCAGCGGTAATTTTTGGTCATTCAATCCTGCCGATCTTTTATGACCCAACTTCCTATCGTGCCATTTTTTCAACCCTACCAACCTTAAAAGAAGGTGCCAAAATTACGGTTAATTACGACGGAGTGGAATATACATATGAAGTAATCGACAAATACATCACTGAACCAACCGATGTATCGGTTCTTGAACAGCGTTATGATAACAGCTATCTTATTCTGGTTACCTGCTATCCGCCGGGCACTTACTATAAAAGAATAGCTGTCCGTGCCAGACTTGTCAGGCCAAATTAACTGACTGCCAAACTAAAAAGGTGATATGGTATATTTGGGAATAGATTTCGGCTTAAAAAGAATTGGTGTGGCAATTTCCTATTACGGGAAAAGTGTTGAGGCCGTGGGAGTATTTTCACCCAAAGAATTTAAAAAAAATATTTCTGAAATAGTCAACAAACACGGGGTGGAAAAAATTATCATGGGAGAGGTTACTAACAAATTAGCCACCAAGGCAAAATTTTTTGCAAAGGATCTTGAACAACTAACCGGAATAAAAATACTGATCACAGACGAAACGCTTTCCAGCCAGGAGGCTTTAAAAATATTAATCTCTACCCAGTCGTCTAAAAAAAAGAGACGGACAAAACTGGATGCCTTTGCTGCCTGTTTAATTTTAGAAAACTATTTACAAAATTTAGAATGAAAAGTTTATTAATTGAGGAAAAAGATAAAACACCAGGCGAAATTCTGGAAAAGCAACTTATTAAAATTTGGCCCAGTATCTATGGTATAATTAACGCAACAGTTAACATTCTTTTTACCACGGTGATTAGGATAATTCAAATGGTGTTTGAGCAGTTGGGATTTAAAAAAAGATAAACGATTTATGTTCAAAAACATTCTTGCTCCGGTTCAGGCATGGCTCTTAGTTAAGGGTCAATGTGTTGGCTGTGGGATGCCTTTGGCCAAAGCCAGAAGAGAAGACGTGAAAGGTCAAAAAGAACTTAAGGTTACTTGTCGCTGCGGCCGGGTTTATATGTTCGATCAGGAAAGTAAAAAATACCGCCGGGCCCTCATCCAGGAAGTCTAATCCGTTTCATGAAATATTTTCTCATCATTATTACCTTATTAATAGTGTTTTGTTCCTTAGTTTTATTTTGGGCATGGGATGGATTACAACCTCTAAATTTACAAGATAAAGCCGCCAAAACCTTTGTGGTAAAAAACGGTGAGTCATTAAAGTCTATTTCTCAAAGATTAGAACAGCAAAAAATTATCAAAAACCAGTTGGTTTTTACCATTTTGGTCAGAGCGATGGGTATGCAAAACAAAATACAAGCGGGAGAATTTAAATTATCCTCTGCATACGATGCTTCTACTGTGGCACGGAATTTAACGCACGGCACTTTTGATGTATGGGTCACTATTCCTGAAGGTTGGCGTAATGAAGAGATCGCGGAAAAATTGGCAGTGGATTTAAACATACCACAAGAAGAATTTTTAAAAATCGCCAAGACCGGGTATATGTTTCCCGATACTTATCTTTTTTCTAAAAGCGCTACGGTAAGCTCTGTCGCTCAGGCCATGGAGAAAAATTTTACGACACAGATGGAAAAAATTGACAGAGAACTTCTAATACCTGGAAAGAAGTTTAACGGTTTGACTCTTTCGGAAGTGATTATTTTTGCCTCAATAGTAGAGAGAGAAGCAAGATTTGCGAAAGACCGACCGTTAGTGGCAGGAATTTTACTTAAAAGATATAAAGCGGGATGGCCCTTAGAGGTTGATGCTACCCTGCAGTATGCTTTAGGTTACAACGCCCAACAAAAAACTTGGTGGAAAAATAATTTGACTGCCGACGATTTAGTTCTTGATTCACGCTATAACACCAGAAAGTATCAGGGATTACCACCCACTCCGATTAGCAATCCCGGAGCCGATGTTATAAAAGCAGTACTTAGTCCGACAGAGACAGATTACTGGTTTTATCTTTCGGATAAAGATGGTCAGATGCATTATGCCAAAACTTTGGAAGGGCATAACGAGAATATTCAAAAATACCTAAACTAGAATTTTCTAATTAGTAGTTGACAGATTGATAGCAGTAGTGTATAAATTACTTCTGTAATACCCTTTCAAAAAAGGCGTACGGTAGGTACGCTTATTTTCGTATTACAGTAATCTTCTCATTTTCTAAATAGTAAGCGCAGCACTGATGGCAGACGATCATATTAAAAAAAACGAAAGACAATACTGGGGAAAGAAATTTCCAGGTCTCCCCAAACTTGATTTAACAGAAGTAGCAAAAAACTCCTACGATTGGTTTTTAAAGGAAGGAATTAGAGATTCTCTCTCAGAAATTTCTCCGATAGAAGACTATACCGGTAAAAACTGGAGCTTGTCTTTTAGTGAAATATCTCTCGGTAAAGTCCGCTACACGCCTTCGCAGGCAATCGAAAAAGGTGTGACCTACGACATTCCTCTTAAAGTTGACACCCGCTTAGTTAATAAACAAAGCGGTGAAGTTACTAAACAAACAGTATTTTTGGGAGATATTCCAAAAATGACGGCAGTGGGCACTTTTATTATTAATGGTATAGAAAGAGCGGTTGTAAATCAGATAGTACGTTCATCCGGAGTATTCATGACGGGAGAAATCGATCCAATTACCGGAAGAATGCTCTACATGGCGGAATTGCGTCCCATTAGAGGATCCTGGTTAGAATTTAATATCAGCCGCAACGGAATTATTACTGTTCGAATTGACAGGAAAAGAAAATTCCCAGTGACAACTTTTTTAAGAGCCATAGGACTGTCGACCGACGAAGAGATTATCGCTGCATTTTCTCATCTTTCTAAAGAGGGAATGGCTATTTTAAATTCTACTCTGGAAAAAGACTCCACTAAATCAAACACCGAAGCCGTTCTGGAAATTTTTAAAAAAATTCGCCCAGGAGAGCCCGTAGTTTTAGAAAATGCCCAATCTTTGATCCAAAACATGTTTTTTAACAGGAGACGATACAATTTGGGAAAAGCAGGAAGGTATAAAATAAATAAGAAATTGAAATTAACTATCCCCAATACTCCGGAAAACTGGGTTTTAAGCAAAGAAGACGTGATTTCCTCCATAACTTATTTAATAAATCTTACCCAAGGAAAGGGCGAGGTTGACGATATCGATCACTTAGCAAACCGCCGAGTTCGCTGTGTTGGCGAATTGGTGGCAGACAATGCCTTTAGGATCGGTCTTTTAAGACTAGAGAGAACCGTTCGGGAAAAAATGAGCTTAACACCTCCTGACGTAATGCTTACTCCGAGTCAGTTAGTAAACGCTAGACCGGTTATTTCTGCGGTTAACGAATTCTTTCGCACATCTCAGCTTTCTACCATTCTGGATCAAACGAATCCTTTGGCAGAAATTGATAATTTAAGAAGACTCACCGTGATGGGCGTAGGGGGAATTTCTCGGGAAAGAGCCTCCTTTTCTATTCGAGATATTAATACTTCACAATACGGAAGAATTTGTCCAATCCGTTCTCCCGAAGGTCCTAATATCGGCCTGGTAACATATATGACTCTCTACACTAAGGTTAACGACCACGGGTTTCTGGAAACTCCTTATCGCAAAGTGAAAAAATTGAACAACGGAAAAAAATCAAGAATGCAGATTACTAATGAAATTGTGTATCTAATGGCCGATGATGAGCAGGATCATTACATTACTCACGCAGGAATTAATATTGATGACGAAGGATTTATTTCTGACGAGCGGGTGCCGGTCAGATACAACGGTGAATTTTTAGAGGTTCCCGTAGACAACGTAGAGTATATTGATATTGCACCAAGACAGGTTGTAGGTACCTCAGCTTCCTTAATTCCTTTTGTGGCTCACGATGAGGCGAACAGGGCGTTAATGGGTACTCATATGCAGTGTCAGGCGGTGCCTCTTTTAATTCCCTCCGCTCCGATCGTAGGAACCGGCATGGAAGGAACAGTAGTAAGAAATATGGGCAAGGTTATAGCAGCCAGACACGATGGAGAAGTGACTTTTGTAGATGCCAACAAAATAGTTTTAAAAATAAAAGAAAAAATAGACAAAACTACCGACACGGAAATGATTAAAGGCGAGGGCAATAAAGAAACCTATCTTTTGGAAAAATTCAAAAGAACCGCGCAGAGCGTTTGTTATTCACAAAAACCCTTGGTCTTTGTCGGTCAAAAAGTCAAAACGGGTGAAGTCATCATTGACGGCCCCGCCTCTGATTCAGGTGAGTTAGCTCTTGGACAAAATCTCACGATTGCTTACATGAGTTTTGAGGGTTTGGGATACGAAGACGCGATTGTGATTTCCGAAAGATTAGTAAAACAGGATCTTCTGACTTCTATTCATATTGAAGAGTATGAAGCAGCCGTGGTAGATACTAAACTTGGTCCGGAAGAAACTACCAGAGATATTCCCAACGTGGGAGACGAAGATTTGGCCAATTTGGACGAGGGCGGAATTGTCGTGATCGGTGCTGAAGTCGGACCAAATGATATATTGGTTGGAAAAATTGCTCCCAAAGGTGAAACTGAACTTTCTGCAGAAGAAAGACTTTTGAGAGCCATTTTTGGAGAAAAAGCCCGCGAGGTAAGGGATACTTCATTACGGATGCCTCACGGTGAACGGGGCATAGTAGTCGGAGTACAAATTTTAGATCGAGAAAAAGGTGATGAGTTAGAACCGGGAACAAACAGGTTAATAAAAGTAAAAGTTGCGCAAATCAGGAAAGTTGTGGTCGGTGACAAATTAGCAGGAAGACACGGTAATAAAGGAGTAATTTCTAAGATCGTACCGGAATACGACATGCCCTATCTGGAAGACGGAACACCGGTTGACATTATTATTTCTCCTTTGTCGGTATTAGCCAGAATGAATTTAGGGCAACTTTTGGAGTGTCATTTGGGATGGGCATGTAAGGCATTAAATACGAAAGTAGCGGTGCCTGTTTTTGAAAAGAATTCTGAAGAGAAAATTTTTGACATGTTAAGAAAAGCGAAGCTGCCTGTCAGCGGAAAGGCGATGCTAAGAAACGGAAGAACCGGAGAGCTTTACGAGAAACCAATCGTGGTCGGAGTTGGCTATATCATGAAATTAATTCACATGGTTGAAGATAAAACTCACGCCAGATCAACCGGCCCGTATTCCTTAGTGACACAACAACCGTTGGGTGGAAAAGCACAAATGGGAGGACAAAGATTGGGAGAAATGGAAGTTTGGGCTCTAGAGGCACACCGGGCAGCTTATACCTTACAAGAAATGCTGACAATTAAAAGCGATGACGTAGTCGGCCGCGCCAAAACTTTTGAAGCAATAGTCAAAGGAATAGATGTGCCGGCAGCTAAAATTCCTGAATCTTTCAAAGTTTTAGTGAAAGAATTAAACAGCTTAGGTTTGGATATTCAACCGGTTGATCCGGTCAAAGCTGATCTTTCGCTGCAAAGCAAGCCGTCCGATGGTCAGTCACCGGCTGGTTCTGCGACTCCTGCGGCTACGACCGATCAGCCGTCAAACAACACCAGTGGGGTAAATGCGCAAGTTAGTAACGACGATACGAAAAACACACCACCAACAAAAAAAGAAGAAACAAGTAAGGAACCATCAGTAGAAGAAAAAAAAATTGAAGAAGAAAAGAAGGAGTAATTTATGCAACAAAGAGGTGACATTTTGAACAACGTAATAGATTTTAGAGGATTAAAGATTACCCTGGCCTCTGATGAGGTTATTAAACAATGGTCTTTTGGCGAAATAGTTAAACCGGAGACGATTAATTACCGTACTCTTAAACCGGAAAAAGACGGTCTATTTGATGAGAGAATTTTTGGACCCACCAAGGATTGGGAATGTTATTGCGGAAAATACAAAAGAATCAGATATAAAGGAATTGTTTGCGACAAGTGCGGAGTGGAAGTTACTCAATCTAAGGTAAGAAGAGAAAGAATGGGACACATCAGCCTGGCAGCGCCAGTGGCACACGTCTGGTATTTTAAAGGTGCTCCTTCCAAATTGTCATTGATTTTAAATATTACTCCCAGAAACCTTGAGTCGGTTATTTATTTTGCCCAATATATAGTTTTAGAAATTGACGAAGACAAACGTAAAAAAGCCATG
Source organism: Candidatus Microgenomates bacterium (assembly GCA_016199065.1). Classification (GTDB taxonomy): domain Bacteria; phylum Patescibacteriota; class Microgenomatia; order JACPZF01; family JACPZF01; genus JACQHK01. The sequence continues at coordinate 14,597 of JACQHK010000054.1, forward strand.
GTGTTTCTGGAAGAAGAACTGTCCCGTAAAAAAGAGGAATTGACGAAAAGCATTGCTGAAGAAAAAAGCGAAATTGAAAGTGAACTGAAAGCAACTAAAAAACAGATCAAAAACAAAATTAAAGATAAAGAACAGGTTGATTTGACGTATTCCGAGCTAGAACTTGCCGGACGACAGAAAGTGCTGGCAACGAAAAGTTCTGTAGCTGAACAGCAAAAACAACTTGAGGAAATCTATGAAAAAATTATCGAAATTGTTAAAAATCGTAAGTCCCTGGATGTAATCACTGAAGATGAATATTACAAGCTAAAAGACTACCAGGTGGGAGATTTTCTTAAGGTGGGAATGGGAGCAGAAGCGATTTTATCAATCATCAGAAATCTCGATGTTGATAAATTAGTTGCTACTTTAAGGGAAGAGATTAAGCACGTCACCGGCCAGAAATTTGTCCGTAGCGCAAAGAGATTAAGAGTGGTTGAGGGTATTAAAAAGGGCAAAGTGAAACCAGAGTGGATGGTTTTGACGATTTTACCGGTAATTCCTCCGGATCTTAGGCCAATGGTTCAGTTAACTGGTGGAAGATTTGCTACCTCCGACCTGAACGACTTATACCGCCGGGTCATCAACCGAAATAATCGATTAAAACACTTAATTAATTTAGGCGCTCCGGAAATTATTTTGCGCAACGAAAAACGCATGCTTCAGGAGGCAGTAGATGCTTTGATTGATTCGACGCAACGTCCGGCCGGAAGAAGCGCGATCGGCAATCAGGCCTTGCGTTCACTGTCAGATATGTTACGTGGAAAACAAGGAAGATTCAGACAGAATTTATTAGGAAAAAGAGTTGATTATTCAGGAAGGACCGTGATTGTCGTCGGTCCGGAATTAAATCTGGACCAGTGCGGTATTCCTAAAGAAATGGCACTGGAAATGTTTAAACCGTTTGTTCTTAGAGAAATTATTGCCAAGGGGTTAGCACCGAACGTTAAAAGCGCTAAACATCTTTTAGAAAGAAGGACTTCCGAAATTTGGGATATTTTAGAGGAGATTACCAAGGATCATCCGGTTCTTCTCAACCGGGCACCGACTTTGCATAAATTAGGAATTCAGGCTTTCAAACCAGTTTTAATTGAGGGTAACGCCATCCGAATTCACCCTTGTGTTTGTGCCGGATATAATGCTGATTTTGACGGGGACCAAATGGCGGTACATATTCCCTTGTCTAAATTTTCCATTGATGAGGCAAGAAATTTAATGACTCCGAAAAATAATCTGCTCAAACCGGCAGACGGTTCTCCCATTGCCGTTCCCAACAAAGAAATGGCCTTAGGTTGTTTTTATATCACTTCTTTGGAAAAATCTGATCGCAAAGAAGAAGATTACATTCTTTTTGCCGATGAAGAAGAAGTCATCATGGCGTATCAAAACCAGAAGATTTTCCTGCGTGAGCCGATTAAAGTCAGAATTGCGGGGAATCTTCTTACGACTTCAGTTGGAAGAATTCTTTTTAATGAAAAATTACCCAAAGAGTTGCGTTTTGTAAATGAAGAAGTAAAAGCAGCTACTGTAAAAAACCTGGTAACCAAAGCCCTGGAACTTTGTTCCAGAGAAGAAGTCACCAAACTGATTGATGATTTAAAAAACGTGGGTTTCTGGGGAGCTACACTTTGCGGAGGACTTTCCGTTTCGGTATTTGATAATCTCATGCTTAGCAATAAGAATGAGTTGATAAAAGAAACTGAAGAGAAAATTTCGGAAATTGAGAGTAATTTACGACAAGGGTTGATTACTAAAGAGGAACAAAGAAGACTTAATCACGAACTCTGGATTGAAACAACGGAAAAAATTGCCGATTTAACATGGGACAATTTACCACAAGATAATCCGGTCCGAATGATTATTCACTCGGGCGGTGCCAGAGCCTCGAAAGATCAACTGAAACAGCTAGCAGCCATGAGAGGATTGGTGGTTGATCCGTTAGGAAAAATAGTGGAAATGCCAACCAAATCAAACTTTCGAGAAGGCTTATCAATTTTTGAATATGTTACTTCTACCCGTGGTTCCCGAAAAGGCTTAACTGACTCAGCTTTAAAAACTGCCGATGCCGGATATTTAACCAGAAGATTAGTTGACGTTTCCCATTCGGAAATCATCCGAATTGAAGATTGCAAAACAACAGACGGGATCACTATCAACCGGAACGATAAGAGACAGACCAGTTTTAGAAGCAGGATCTTTGGTAGATATCTGGCCAAAAAAGTTTTGGATCCTAAATCTAAAAAAGTTCTTTTGGAAGAAGGTGCAGAATTAAACGAGAAAAATACCAATATTATCGAAAAGGCAAAGGTTGAAGAAGTAGAAGTACGTTCTCCATTAACTTGCCAGGCTAGATATGGTTTGTGTGCCAAATGTTATGGATTGGATTTTAGTCAAAACAAAATTGTTGAGATGGGTACTCCCGTTGGCGTTATCGCCGCTCAGTCCATCGGAGAACCAGGTACACAATTAACCATGCGTGTCAGACATGCCGGTGGAATTGTCGGCTTGGACGTAACCCAAGGTCTGCCAAGAGTAGAGGAATTATTTGAGGTAAGAACTCCCAAAGTCTTATCTCCTATAACCGAGATTTCGGGTAAGGTGGAAGTTACGGAAACAGCCGATGGATATAAGGTAAGAGTAAAAAACACCATCACTAAACCGCCGGAAGAGAGGGAATATTTAGTGCCACTAACTAGCCAGTTAAAAGTAAAAGATGGCGATTTGGTTGGATCAGGAGACCAGTTGGCGGGCGGATACCTGGATGTTAAGGAAGTTCTCAAGATCCGCGGATTAAGAGGTGCGCAAAGGTATTTGATTGATGAAATTCAAGGTGTTTACGAATCACAGGGAATTCCTATTAATGATAAACACTTTGAGGTTATCGTGAAAAAGATGAGTGATAAGGTTAGAATTGATTCTTCAGGAGATACGATTTTATTACCCGGAGAATTAGTCGAAAAATCTAGATTTGAAGAAGAAAATACCAAAATTTTAACCGAGGGCGGAGAACCTTCAACTGCTCAAGTGAGTATTCTCGGATTAACGAGAGCTGCTCTCTTTACGCCTTCCTGGTTATCGGCCGCCTCATTTGAACAAACAACCAATGTTTTAACAGATGCCTCTTTATTAGCGTTGGAAGATCCTTTGGTAGGATTGAAAGAGAATGTTATAATCGGAAGGCTCATTCCCACCAGTGCGGATCGTGCCAGAATGGAATAACTGGAGTTTAAATTATGCCAACCATCAATCAATTAATTCGTAAAGGCCGCAAAAAATTAAGCAAAAAAGTCAGAGTGACCGGCTTAAGAAAATTTTTTAGCGCCAAAGATCGAAAAATGAAAAGTTTTTATTCCCCTGCCAAGCGGGGTGTGTGTACTTTGGTAAAAACCATGACTCCGAGAAAACCTAATTCGGCCCTCAGAAAGGTCGCCAGAGTGAGGCTTTCTAACAAACAGGAAGTAACTGCTTATATTGGCGGAATAGGTCATGAACTTGCAGAACACTCGATTGTTATGGTTCGAGGTGGAAGAGTAAAAGACCTTCCCGGAGTGAAATATCACGTGGTAAGAGGTAAATATGATACCAGCGGTGTCAGAAACCGTGCCCAAGGTAGATCCAAGTATGGTACGAAGAAACAGTCAGGAGTAAAACCGCAGCCTGCAGCTTCCACCGCCGCAGCTCAAGCGAGTTAAAACATATGGCAAGAGCAAAAAGAATTAGAAAAAAAATAGTCCAACCAGACCCGCTTTATTCAAACAGATTAGTAACTAAATTTATTAATCGTTTGATGAAAGACGGTAAAAAATCAGTGGCCAGCGGTGTTTTTTACAAAACATTATCTTTGGTCAAAGAAAAAAGCGGTCAGGATGGGATTGAACTAATGACTCAAGCAGTACAAACCGTGGGTCCGCGCATGGAAGTCCGTGCCCGAAGAGTCGGTGGTGCTTCTTACCAGGTACCAATGGAAGTACGCGGAGATCGACGTGAAGCACTGGCGATTAGGTGGATAATTCAAGCAGCCAATAAAAGAAATCCCAAAGAATTTGCCAAACAAAACAGAAAAATGCCCATTATGAGTCATAAATTAGCCAGCGAATTAATAGATTCTGCAAAAGGTTTAGGAGAGGCTATTAAAAAAAGAGATTCAACTCACCGAATGGCAGAGGCTAATCGCGCTTTTGCTCACTTCCGCTGGTAATTTAATTCTTCAGAAAACTATGGCTACTACTACAAAAAACAGATTATATCCTCTAGATAAGATTCGCAACATCGGTATTATTGCCCATATTGATGCGGGAAAAACTACGACTACGGAAAGAATTTTATTTTACACCGGAAAGTCATACAAGATTGGGGACATTGATGAAGGAACAACCGTGATGGACTGGATGGAACAGGAAAAGGAGAGAGGAATTACGATTACTTCAGCTGCTACCACAACCTTTTGGAAGGATCACCGCCTCAATATTATTGATACACCGGGACATGTGGATTTTACCGCCGAGGTAGAACGAAGTTTAAGAGTACTCGATGGTGGAATAACAGTATTAGACGGTGAGGAAGGTGTTCAGTCACAATCCGAAACCGTCTGGCGACAGGCAGATAAATATCACGTTCCACGCATCTGTTTTATTAACAAAATGGATAAATTAGGAGCTGATTTTTTCCGAACGGTAAAAAGTATCGAAGATCGTTTAGGAGCTAAGGTAGCAATTTATGTTTTGCCCATCGGTGCAGAATCAACTTTTAAGGGTGTAGTTGATCTCTTAACCAGAAAAGCTCTTATATGGGGTAGTGATGAATTAGGCGCAAAATTTGATACGGCTGAAGTTCCCGAGGAAATGAAAAAACAAGTAGAAGAGTATCGCCATAAACTGATTGAGTTAATTTGCGAAGCAAACGACGATCTTTTGGAAAAGTATCTCAACGGAGTAGAACCAAGTTTAGAAGAATTAAAGTCAGGATTAAGAAAAGCGACGATAAGTTATAAATTAGTACCCATTTTTTGCGGTACATCCTTAAGAAATAAAGGCGTTCAACCCCTCCTGGACGGAGTGATAGATTTCCTTCCCTCTCCGCTTGACATCAAAGCTATGGCTGGCTATAATCCCAAAACAGGTAACGAAGAGACAAGGGAGCCTAAAAAAGATGCTCCTTTTTCTTCTCTTGCCTTTAAAATTCAGGTAGATCCTCACGTTGGTAAATTAACTTTCGTTAGGGTTTATTCAGGCACCTTAAAATCTGGTTCTTACGCCTATAATTCGTCAAAGGACCTTAAAGAGCGGGTAGGAAGATTGTTATTGATGCATGCAAACCAAAGGGAAGAAATCGCCGAAGCTTATGCTGGCGAAATTGTAGCCGTAGTAGGTTTAAAGGGTACTGGTACGGGTGATACGCTTTGTGATGAAGCAAACCCCGTCATTTTGGAAAAAATTAATTTTCCCGACCCGGTAATTTCCTTAGCCATTGAACCAAAGACTAAAGCGGATCAGGAAAAAATGGGGTATGCACTACAGAGATTAGCTGAAGAAGATCCTACTTTTCGGATTAAGTCTAATTTTGAAACCGGACAGACGATTATTTCGGGAATGGGAGAGTTGCATTTAGAGATTCTGGTCGATAGAATGAAAAGAGAGTTCAAGGTTGATGCTACGGTTGGTGCGCCTCAGGTTGCTTATAAAGAAACTGTACGCAAAATTGCCAACGCCGAAGGAAAATATATCCGACAATCAGGCGGACGTGGACAATATGGTCACTGTTTATTAAAAATTGAACCTAAGAACCGCGGAGAAGGTTATGAATTCGTCGATGAAATATTCGGCGGCGCCATTCCCAAAGAGTTCATTCCGGGTGTGGAAAAAGGTGTTAAAGAGGCGATGGAAAACGGAGTGATTGCAGGATATCCGATGGTGGATATGAAAGTAACACTTTATGATGGTTCTTATCATGAAGTTGATTCGTCAGAAATTGCTTTTAAAATTGCCGCCTCGCAAGCCCTAAAGGCTGCAGCTTTAAAAGCAGATCCGGTGCTTCTTGAGCCGATCATGAAAGTGGAGGTAACAACTCCGGAAGATTTCATGGGCGACGTGATTGGTGATTTATCGGCCAGAAGAGCACAGATTCAGGGAACGGAAAAAAGAGGCAATGCCGTAGTCATATTGTCCCTGGTGCCCTTAGCAGAGTTGTCCGGATACGCAACACAATTAAGAAGTATGACTCAAGGTAGAGCCAGTTACTATATGGAACCATCTCACTACGAAGAGGTTCCCAAAAATATACAAGAGCAAATAGCTAATAAAAAAGTTTAACCCGTCAAACGGGATTTAGTTAAAAAATAAGGAGGAAACATGGCTGATGCAAAAGTTTTTCAAAGGAATAAACCGCACGCCAATATTGGTACCATAGGTCACGTTGACCATGGTAAAACTACTCTTACTGCGGCAATTGCCACAGTATTATCTAAACACGGTTTGGCAACGGCCAAAAAGTATGAAGATATCGATAACGCTCCTGAAGAAAAAGCCAGAGGCGTTACCATTAATATTTCTCACATTGAATACGAAACGGCAAAAAGACACTATGCTCACATCGATGCCCCGGGTCATGCTGACTATATTAAAAATATGATCACCGGTGCGGCACAGATGGATGGTGCTATTTTGGTGGTTTCTGCTCCCGACGGCCCCATGCCCCAAACCAG
>JACQHK010000053.1 GCA_016199065.1 Candidatus Microgenomates bacterium
CTCTTATACTGTGCAGTATCATAGTGCTGTGGAATCGGAATTGTCCATGAAACCAAAAAAGAGGCCGAAGCTGACTCTACTTACCATTTTTAAATAGAAAAATCTTCAATCTCCTGTTGGTAAATTTCTTTAATACGAAAGTGACATTGTGTCTTGATGGGTTAAACCCGCACCCTTGCCGGTAAAGTTGATAGGTACGCTTTTACTGTCTTTATTAACTACCCCACTAAACTGTGCGCTGGCTGGTATATTAACAAAAAACGGGCTGCAAGCCCCTGATATTGAACCAGTGATTGGTCCATTATTTTTTCCGTTAAACGTTCCTTTTAACTTACCATCGCAAGTTCCGGCAATAGTACCGATCACCGATCCTCCGTCTAGAGGAATGTTTGCAGTCACGTTCACTGAGTAACCTTTAAAACTATACGTTCCTGTGGCTACGACCGCTCCCTCAGGTTCAACCTCTTCTTCTTCTACCCTGTTTAGTAAGCAGTCAAAAAATTCTTCATAGCCACAATGCTTAAAATAGTACCCGAAAGCCTCATTAGAGCCAATTCCTAAGAGTAAAACTAAAATAATAGCAAAGATTAATACCGGGGCACAGCCGATTTTACCTGGTTTAGCTGCAGGAACTTCCGGAGGTTGACTTTTTTCCTTCATTAGACTCATTAAATCTTATAAAAATCTAAAAGTCAATTCAGCATCGGCCAGGTTTCCCAAAAAGGCGTATAATGTATCTATCTCACAATCCAAACCAACTATTGTTTTCTTAAGTACCTATCCTCCCAGAGAATGTGGTATAGCAACATTTACCGAAGATTTGCTTAAGTCCAGTCAAAAATTTCTCGGATCATTGGTGGATTGTAAGGTCGCGGCTCTAAATGTCTCCCCGCTGGATACGCATAAATATCCTCCGGAAGTTGAATGGAAAATTGACCAAAGTAACAAATCAGACCTGATAAATCTGGCCCAGATGTGTAACGACGATGTGCAGATCACCGGAGTGATTATTCAACATGAATATGGTATTTTCGGCGGAAGTGAAGGAAATTCTTTGCTTTCCTTCATGCGCAACTGCAAAAAACCGATGCTCGTTACTCTTCATACAGTACTTCCTAAACCGAGTCCGAAAATGAAGCAAGTAACCGCAACAATCATTCACTCCGCTGTCACGGTCGTGGTTCTAACCAACAGTTCAAAAAAAATCATCGAAACACTCTATCCTGAATCTATAGGCAAAGTTTTTATGATTCCGCACGGAATTCATCAGGTCGCGTTTTCAACGGCGCAGGAATATAAAATAAAACTGAAATTAGAGAACCACCTTGTTCTTTCAACCTTCGGACTGCTCAGTCGTGGCAAAGGAATTGAGTATGTCTTAAACGCCCTGCCGAAAGTTATTAAAAAATATCCTTCGCTTCTTTATCTTATTCTGGGAGAAACCCATCCGGTAATTCGCAGACATGAAGGAGAAAAATACCGTTTCGAATTAGCAAAGATTATTACCAAGCTAGGGCTGGAAAATCACGTCAGATTTTACGATCAATATTTTAGCCTTCCGGACCTATTTGAGTTTTTAAAAGCAACGGACGTTTATGTTTCTGCCTCTACTAACCCAAACCAGGCGGTAAGCGGAACTCTGTCTTATGCTTTAGGAACAGGAAGAACAGTCATCAGCACGGACTTTGCCCAGGCAAAGGAAATTGTCACTGCCGAAACAGGACGATTAATTCCGGTTAAAAATTCTTCAGCCTTAACCTCTGCCCTGGTTGATCTTTTAGGCGACCAAAAAAGTCTAAGAAAAATGCATCACAACGCCTACCTAAAAACCCGCATTATGCTTTGGCATAAAGTTGCCAGTGAGTATTTAAACTTACTGGAAAGAATGGTCGTTCCGGCGCTAAAAATTGATCATCTGGTTAAAATGACCGACGATTTTGGGCTCTTTCAGTTTGCATCTTTGACAATTCCTAACAAAGCTTTCGGCTATACTTTGGACGATAATGCCAGGGCACTTGTTGTTTGCAGTTGGTTAATGAAACAAAAGTATTCGAAGGAGGTAGAAGTTTTACTTAGACTATATATCGCGTTTATTAAAAAATGTCAGCTGGCAAACGGGTCATTTATAAACTACATCGGCTTTAAAGATAAACTCCCTACCATGCAAAACAGCAAGGAGGACTTGGAAGACACTCAGTCCCGCGCGTTGTGGGCGATGAGCGAAGTTATGACTAATAAAATTTTGGCAGATGACATCCGCAACGAAGCAAAAAAAATCTTTCTGTTGGCGCTTAAAGCAGAAGTAAAATTAAATCATTTGCGCGCCAAGGCTTATTTCATTAAATCTCTAACTCTGGCGGTCGGCGTTTTACCGGAGATGCGTACAAGACTAATAAAAATAATTACCGACCATGCCGATTCTTTATGCACTGCCCTTGCCGATCATTCCGTCAAAAAGTGGCAGTGGTTTGAAAGTGAATTAAATTATAATAACGCTCTTCTGCCGGAAAGTTTACTGATTGCCGGAGAAATATCGGAGAACACAACGTATACTAAAAAAGGCCTCCTTTCTCTTGAGTTCCTGATCAGCAAAACCTTTTCTAAAACTTATATTCCCATTGGTCATTCGCAATGGTACAAAAATAAAGCAAAACGGAGCAACTTTGATCAACAACCAGAAGACCCGGCATCTATGATTTTAGCGTTAGTAAGAGCATACCGCCTTACAAAAGATTCGCGCTATAAAAGGCTGGCAAATAAATGTTTTAGCTGGTTTCTCGGTAACAACAGTCTGAAAAAATCTCTGTATGACTATCAAAACGGCGGCTGCTACGATGGTTTGCACCCCGACCGGGTTAATTTAAATCAGGGCGCAGAATCATTGGTTTCCTATCTAATGTCCAGCTGTACTATTAGACAACTCAACTAAATGAAGATTAAACAAATTAAAGATATTTTTCGCGATAATAATATCGCCCGATATAATATGGCGGTCTGGCAAAAATCAGGAGAAGATTCATTGTGTTTCATCGGACGCGAAGTTGCCACGCCCGGAGAAAGCGGACAGCCTGATACCGGCATTCTAAAACTATTTGAAGTAAACACCTCAGGCACTGTTATTAAGGAAAAGGTCATTTGGAAACCGATATTTGAGGGAATAAACCTTGAGGATCCCCGAGCCCTGGAGTTGCCTAATGAAAATTTGGTCATCGGGCTTACGGCAGTACTTCGTGATACGAAAGGTGTACCGACTCCTTTTCCCGCCCTTGTCAACATCGACTCTTTTGATTCCTGGAAAAAAGAATTGCCTCCCTTTCTTATTATTGATACTTTCGGGCCAGGAAAAAATATTACACCTATTGGCAGGCATTCTTATCTTTTTCGACCGGATGCGGCAGAATACTTCCATAAGCTTTTAGTTTTCTCCCTGCACTCACAAATTCCGGAAAAATTAGGCGACATAGAATTTCCTCTGGACCTTCCTTGGGCAAGTTGGCGAATCGGAACGACGATGCCGCCGATCTGGTTAGCTTCCAATGAGGCACTTTTTATTATTCACGGAATTTCCCAAAAAAAGATCGACGGAAGGGAAATATACGTTTACAGTATCGGGCGGGCGAAATTAATTCGGAATAAAAACAAATTTACTGTAATGGTGTCACCAGAACCGATACTTACTCCTGATAACTTTTTAAATGATGAGGGGTTGCCTCTCGTCGAAGAATTGCATCCTGAAAAACGCCGTGTTGTCTACTCCTGCGGTGGAGTGATTAAAAAAAGCACTCCGGAAATATTATCGCTCTACGTTAACGTAGGAGACCGGACAACTTTTGAAGTAGGATTTTCTCTAAGCGAATTGAAAAAAGGTCTTTTTGATTAAACATGAGAATAGGGAAAGGATACGGTATGAAAAATTATGAGTTTTATTTTCGGTATGCCGAGAGGTGCTTGTTGGAAGTCTTAATCCCTTCGTGAACGTGATACAAGGCTGCCAACAAGGCTGCTGTTAGATAGACTTCCCAAATCGGCAAATCATAGAAAGTGGCACATGGGTAGTTGGTTAAAGGAGAAACTAAGTCACAAATAGTTTGATAGGCAAAACGATCCACGTTTAATAAATCAATTACTCCTACTAAAACGAAGAGTAAAACGAGTGTTATGAAAAAGGAGTGTTGAACAAACCATCCTTTATACGGCATATACTTTCATGAAAGCACTTTGAAAAACAAAATGCAAGTGTTTTGGCAATACTTCTTTAACTTTAACATTTTTGTGGTAAATTAATTGTATGATTATGGGAATATAATCAATTTTTTTAGGGTTAAAAAGCTGTTTCTTTTTTAACACCTGGTCGAAGAACCTGGAAAGAGAGAAAGAAACAAGCAAGTATTAAGACTGCACCAACAACAAAAGGTAAGGGAATAGCAATGGTAGCCACTGCTCCGCCCAACAAAGGACCAACTATCATCCCGATACTTTGATAAGAAGCATTAAGTCCCATGATGGAACCCTGAGACTTGGCATCGGCTTCTTGGGAAAGAATCGCAGGAATTAACGTTTGAGAAATACTGTTAAATATACCGATAATTAAAGAGGCAAGAATGAAAAGACTCAAGGTACGGGAAAAATACATGATCATAAACGAGACGGAAGTTAACAGCAGTGCAATAGAAAAAGCCTTTCTCATTCCCAATAGTTTAGTAATTCGCGCTACCAAAAAAGTTTGAGAAATTAAACCGACGATACCAAAAAAAGTAAACAAAAGAGCATTTTGTTGCTCGGTGATTTTTAAAACATTCAGGGTAAAGGGTTGAAAACCATAGATCATCGCGCAAGAAAAGGCTAGGAAAAAGAGTAAAGAAATAAAGAATGTCACGCCCACATTGGGATCAAAGAGAGTCTTCGTTAATTTCGGAATGTCGATAAGTTTTCCCTTTTTAACTTCTCCCATGTGCTTGTTAGTTTCAGGAAGATAGAGATACATCAAAACAGCAGAAATTAGTGTCACTATCCCGGCAATTATAAAAGGTACGGCAGGACCAAATCCCACCGTCAAAGCAGAAACTGCCGGTCCGAAGACAAAACCAAAACTAAAGGCCGCTCCGACTAATCCAAACGCTTTGGGCCGTTCTTCAGGTTTGGTTGAATCAGAGATTACGGCAAAAACGACCGGAATATTACCCGCCGTTAGTCCATCCAGAGCCCTGGCCAAATACAAAAACCAAAAATTGGGAGCAAAAGCCATGGTGAAAAAAGATAAAGCAGTTCCTAAAATAGAAATTAATAGCAATGGCCTTCTACCATATTTATCAGACAAACGGCCGATGATCGGTGTAGAAATAAATTGGAAAATTGAATAAGTCGCAAAAAGTAAACCGTTTTCAAAATCCGATAGTCCGTATTTTTTAGAATACGCATATAGTATGGGGATAATAATTCCGTAGCCTAGCATATTTACCACCGCCACCAGGGAAACGATCAATAAATTTCGGTTGTTTTTTAACATAATCGCCCAACGCACAAATACGAGAATTTTAATTTTCATAAAATTCTCGTAATGTTTAATTTAAAATCTAGACTGCCACGGGTTGTAATCCTTGATTAACCATTTGAGTTACCATTTCTGCTGTAGGAATTGGCTCTTCGGGTTTGTGATACATTTTCATATGCTCTTTAGTCATGGCTAAGTCGTTTTCGGTCATCATCTGAATTAATTTTGCTGCCGCTTCCTCACGAGTTGCACCCTCAGTTTCCATCACCTGACCACAAGTACATGTCATGGAGAATTTCATTTATTATCACCTCCTTTTTCTCGTCCGGAGACGAATAAGGTAGGTTTTTTTATAACACTTGTCAAAGAACTGCGCAATACTCTAAAATAGCTATGGAAGAAAATTATTACTAATTAATTATTCATGACGACCATACCATTTATTATCGTTGGTGGATTCTTGATTGGTTATCTGGTATGTCTTTTTTTTACTCATCCGAAACGCCTGAAAAATAAGCTTCCCTCCATTAACGTCGGAAGGTTATATATTGCACCCAATATTAAGATAAAAATTCGCGGTCGTTTCTTTCATCTACATCATTGGGTCCATCTGACGATTATTTTTACAGTTATGGTTTATTTATCTCAGGATATCTTCATCACCTATCTGTTTTGGAAAGGAATAGTCCTAGGCGGTATCTCCCAGGGATTAACCTACAAAGACCGTTTTAAATTCAGAGAATAGTTTCTGCTTCTCTAATTTTATTATGCTACTTATTGCTCATCGCGGTGATAAAACTAACTATCCGGAAAATACCATTGAGGCTTTCCGTTCGGCTTTGGAAAAAGGCTCAGGCGGCATCGAATTTGATGTTCAGGTCGAAAACGGCGAGCCGATTATTGTCCATGACTATATCAGAAACAATTCCCAACCATATCCCCGATTATCTCAGGTATTGGAAGAATTTGGCAGCCGAACCCATCTGGAAATCGAAATTAAGTCATTTAAAGTTGAGGAGTTTAAGGTAATCAGCAAAACGGTTAAAAATTTTTCTCCGAAAGATATGGAAATTACTTCCAGCATTCATCCTTTAATACCACATATTAGAGAGACCTTTCCTAAGACTTATATCGGTGAGATTTTCCCGGACAAATTATTTGAGAACTGGATGACGGAAGAATTTTTAGAAATGTTTTTTGAGGGATATCTGAAATTAACCGGAGCCAATGTTATTCACCTGCCAAGCTTTCTTTTCCAAGCGTCTGTTATTCAGTATTTGAAAAACAGAGGTTACCTCCTCCATCATCATTTATCAACAGATGAACAAGGCGAATATAATAAATTAATAAACTTGGAAATTGATTTTGCAACTTTTGACAATATCAATTTATTGGAAAAAATAGAAATAAGATAAAAGGTTATTTCTTATTTGTCTGAAGATATTTATATAGTTGAAATCCCAAAATGCTTCCGACAATTTCTACGGCGTAGTATTCAATATGAGAAACCCCAAGCCCCACACCCACTGCCGGATTAAGAATACCCGCCCCGCCTCCTAAAGCAGAAAGAGTAATGCCCAAAAGTAATGATCCTCCAACCACGAAACCTGAAATTTCATCCGGCACAGATTTATAAACTACGGCAGCAATCCCAAAAGTAAAAATTATCATTCCCAATAATTCAAATAACAATTCGGTTATAAAGATTTCTGATCCTGCTGGAAAAGGCAGATTTAGTTTTTTATGGATCAAAAAGATTAATAAACCTGCCAGTAACTGACCAATAATATATTTAATAGCCGATAACCTATCAATTTTTTTGAGAGACCACAAACCTATGGTAACCGCAGGATTTAAATGACAACCGGAAATTCCTCCAATTGTAAAAACGAAAAGAGTTAAAACTAACGCTGCTAAAATTGGGGTCGGAATAAAAAATTGTTGAGTTAGAGACAGAAATACCACCAAGGAAAGAATAAGAGTACCAATAAATTCGCTAAGAATTTTCTTCATAGATACGAAATAAAATTAAGTAATTTTTATCTTACTATTTACTATGTTAACTAGCAATAATGGCTAATTTGGGATTTATTTAAAAATTATATGGTGGTTGTTAAAGGGTTGAATTTTATAAATGCCATTTAAAAATTCTGACTATTTTATCAACCCGGGAGATTGTCAATGTTACTGTTTTACTCTTTTCGGAAAGTTTAGGAAAACTAAGAATACAGCCAGCAAGCTCTTTATAACAGAGCTTTTTATAGTTGATAATTTCTCCTTCATCCGAAATTACTTTGACCATTTATTGTAAAGTAAAGCAACTGCATAGACTGATACCCACACGAGTAAGGCAACAGTAATTCCGCCAATTAGAAACGTTACTATGTCTAGTGGAACAACTTCTTTGGAACTTCCGAGACCAAATGTATGAAACCAACTTTGACTGATAACAAAAAGTAAATCCGGTACTAACAGAGACAGGATTCTGCAAGCAACATAGATAACTAAACTGACAGCTGTAGAAGCGTTGGCAAGGACGATTGGTTTTATCATGTTTTTCACCTCCTTTCACCGGTTAATAAATCGCAGGTTTACTTATGTTTATGTTCACCCATCATAAACAACATCATGGCCGGGCAGATAAGAACGAGTAAAAAGGGCAAAATATTAGGTAAATTGATTTTACCGGTAATTAATCCGATTAAAACAAAAAATGCGATAACCAACAATACTCCTAGTCTTTTCATGTTTAAAATTTATTTTCTAATTTTTTTACTAATCCAATAAAGAAAAAATATTAAACTAACAATAAATATTGCGTTAAGAAGAATATTATTACCGTAATATCGGTCAACAAACATTGCGGCATTTTGAATCATCTTAGTAAATCCATCGATAGATTCCATTGCTAGTTTGCCTTGTATGGTAAGTATTAAAATCAACAAGCCGGTAAGAAAAAAAACCACTCCGGCGATTAAGTTATTAGTTAGAATTTGATATTCCTTTCCCAATAACTGAATAGCAAAAAGTGGTTTTCTCAGAAAAGCGACTCCCGATATTTTCCCATCCAAAAAAACGGAAATTAATAACAATGGAAAAACCATGCCCAAGACGTACATGCCGCCAATGGACAGGGCACCAAAAAAACTTGGTGAGAGAAATGTTAAGGTCAAGATGCCAATTAATACCGGCGCACAACAGGCACTGGTGATTCCGGAAAAAATGCCGAGAGTAAAAACTGATAAAAAATCCGGTTTGGAATTAGCTTGATCTCTCTGAAAATTAGGCATGGGAAGTTTAATCCCCAGAAAAGTAATAAAAGAGACTAAGATCATTACAAACGCACTCAGTAAGTAGACAATGTCGTGATTAACGAAGAAGAATTTAGAAATTGCTGCTACTCCTAAAACGGCAGGCAATAAAACCGTAAAAATGCCTAAACCAAAAACTAGAGTCATTAACAAGACTTTTTCTTTTTCCTTAAAAACATTGCCTAAATAAGCAGGAAGTAAAAAGGTTACACAACAGGGGGCAAACAACGCCACTACCCCAGCGACAAAGGCAGCCAACAATGAGGTTTGAAAGAGCATTCCCCCACTAGGCTCCACAACTTCCTCCCTTACTTTCAAATCCGGGGATATCCTGGACTTGTTGTTGAATCCTACTGGCAGCTAATGCCGAGGAATATTCCTGTGAAAGGGCAATCTTGGGATCAACGTCTTTCCATTTGACATTCTGCTTCGAAAACATAGCTGCCATTTCTACATAATGTTGGGGAAACCAGTAAGAGTTAAAGGCTAATAAATCCTGATAAATTTGTTTCTCTGATAAACCGGCTTTTACCGCGAGCTGGATGTATCCTAAGGCTGCCATTCCGTGATTACAGTCAGGAAAGGCCGTACTATTACCACAGCAGGGCCGATAAACGTTTTCGGCAATCTTTTTTACCAGATCTTGTTGTTCGGAAGTTAGTTTAATAATCTCCTGTGACGAATATAATTCCATTGGTCCTTTGGTTCCCAATGTCCAACCGCCGGTCGAAGCAAGTCTTGCCACCTCTAACCCTTCTTGTTTCATCAACCCTTCATCTAAAACTTTACTTTTATTTACTAAACCTAAAGCCCATAAGGTATTTACCATAAATCGTGAGTTATTTTCGTTAATAACCATATTATGATTTGAATTGCCCTCTAAATATTTCAGATGGTCCTTAACGTTAACGTCTTGTGCAAAAAGTTCCTCAAATTTTTGTTTATCGATAGCTCCGGATTCGACAAGTTGTTTTCCTAAATCATTCCATTTAACCAAAGTTTTATATCCTTTGTAAGGAACGACTTCCTGTTTTAGAATTTGGATAAATTCTTCGGGATTTTTTGTTGTTTGAGAAAGTTTAGAAAGAGCCGAGTTAAACTGCCTGGTCAACAAATAATACTCGCCGAGACCAACCAATAAACTAGTATCCAAAACAATGGCCAATACTAACCATAAGGGAATAACTTTCTTAAGTAGTTTTTTCATTTAACCACCTTTCCTTTTAAATTAAATTCCAGTTTTGGTTGACTGGCATCATTGGTTTGTACCGTAATAATCCTCTCGACTGGTCCAACTCCGGAAGGACCATGAAACTGCTGATCAAAAACGACTATCAGCTCTGCTTCCTTTCCCGGAAGCACTTCTCCTGTCCATGAGGAGGAAGAATGCATGTTAAACAGCGGGCTTAACTCTTGTTCCGTTTTTATTTGGGCAGAAGTGCAGGCACATGAGGTTTTTATGTTATAAAGTTTTAAAATATCGGTACCTGAATTTTTAATTTTGAACGATTTTGTTGCCTTTGGTCCCTCGTATTTTATTTCCCCCCAATCATAGGCGTTATTTTGCGTTGTAATTTTAGCATTTGAAGAAGCTTTTATATCAACGGGAGGTTTATTTAAAACCAATATTCCGGAGAAGACAATTAAAATTGTAGCGAAAATAAGAATGATAATAATTTTCTTATCGTTCATAAATCATGCTGTTTAAATACTTTCATAATTTCTTCGGTAGATTTCTTAACTTCACCTCTTTTTACAAAATCGACTACACAAGTTTGGAGATGATTTTCCAGCAAGAGATAATCAACTTCTTTTAGGGCATTTTGTACAGCACGTGATTGGTTAATAATATCAATGCAGTATTCTCCATTTTCTACCATTTGGAGAATTTTTTCCAAATGACCCTTGGCAATTTTGATACGGTGTGTCAATTTTTCTTTTTGAGAAGGTAATTTATTCATATCCCCTATCCTCCCACTAGGGATAGAATAAAGAAAAAGACTTTCGCCGTCTGTGATCTACGTCACCTTAAGTCAGATATACCGAATTGGAGATTAGGCACAGACTAAATGTTAACCAACTCCAACTTCGCGTTTTTAAAATGATTTACTAAGAATAGTTTAATTAAGTCTTCATATCGGTGAGTTAAATCGGTCACGTAATAAGTTCGGCGTGAGTTTTTGTCTAATTTGCTTTCCATTTCCGGATGTCTTTGTAAATAACTTTTAAACTTCTCTGCCACCACTTCTCCTTGAGAAATGACTTTTACTCTCGTCGGTAAATTTCTTTTAATTTGGTCACCGATTAATCCATAGTGGGTGCAAGCCAGAATCAGCCCGTTAAGTTTGGTAAGTGGCAGAGCTTTAAGATATTTTTTAATTAAGAGATCTAAGCCTTCCCATTCTAATTCTCCCTCCTCGATCAAAGGCACTAACAAGGAGCATTCTTTTTGATAAACTTTTATTTCCGGGGCCAGCTTTTTTAATTCGGCGGGGTAGCTTTGTGAATCAATGGTCGCTCTGGTACCGATGATGCCAATTTTTTTAAAATTTTCTTCTACTGCGGCTTCTACCGTGGGAATAATTATCCCTAGCACCCGACGCTCGGAGAAATTTTCCGGTAAATATTTTCGTTGTAATCTTGTTAAAGCATTCGCCGAAGCAGTATTACAGGCCAAAATTACGATTTGACAATCTTTGTGAAAGAGAAAATCAACTGCCCTCTTGGTAAATTGATAAATTAGTTCAGGAGATCGTCCGCCGTATGGCACCCGAGCATTATCTCCTAAGTAGATATAGTCGTAGGCCGGTAAGTATTTAAGAAGTTTTCGGAAAATATACAAACCTCCCAATCCTGAATCAAAAACGCCAATTTTCATCGTTTTAATATTTCAAAAAATTACTTCTTGTTTGATCTGTGCGAAAAAAGTATTATAAAACTGATATTGATTATAGTTAGTCAGAAAACACTTATCCAGTTTCGGCTATGATTGCAGAAAATACCATTGACTTCTTTTTATATCTACCTAGCGGCTACCGCTTCAATCAGAAAGATTTCCAAAAAGCCCTGATAAAATTTTTTCAAGATTTTGATTTAACTTTTAAAGACATTGATGATGAAGGAGTCGTGATTACTCTTGCTGAGGGAGATCCCCTCAACGAAAAAGCTCATCGCGTACTCCAAAAACTGGGAACGGATGACAAATTGCATTTTGAGTATAACTTTGCAGGGGCTGCGATGGTATTCTATTTTGTTCCCAAAGATGATAAATATATTGATCAATATAACCAGCTTTTCGAACTGTTTGGAAAAACAATAAACGCCGGTCATTCTCAAGCGCTTAAGATGAAAAAAGAGGACGAAGCCTGGACAATTGACAAATTTTTCTAAACTTTCTTACCCAACCTTCCACTTTACTTAGCTTCGTAACCTTCAATTATTCTAAAAAAAATATGTTCCATGTCTTTTAGATGCTTTAAATAATCAATCCGGTGCTCAACCTGGAAGGTTGAGGTTTCGGTTACTATTCTCCTAAGTATTTCTTAAAAAACTCCACTGTCTTTTGCATAGCCTGGGTAAAACTTGCGCCGGTAATATTATGTCCACCGCTTTCATATTCATTAAACTCATGTATAACCGCGGTCTCATTAAGAAGCTGATTTAAATTTCGACTATATTCGACACTAACCACGTCATCATCGGCTGCATGATTTAACTGAATCGCGCCTTTTAGGTCAGTTAAATAATTTGTCGGCGCAACCTGTTGCCAGAACGTACTTTCAGCACTGGGTGAACCATACAAATCATTAAGCCTTTGTCTATCCCTGCTTCTTTGAGTAATTAACTGGGGAGGTCGATAACTGGCATCGCTTATGCGATACTGGCGTAAGTCAAGATAGGTATACCCGGCACCAGCCCAGATTACTACTGCAGGAATATCCGGTTTTACCGCAAAACTTCTTAAAACCACGTTTCCGGCCATGCTATGACCCCATAAACCAATTTTCTGGGGATTTATCAAATTAGAACTAGCCAATGCCGCATAAGCATTGAGCGTATCAATTATATAATCAGATGAATAGTAAGCACCGCCAGGCATACCTTCCGATTGCCCATTACCGCGCAAATCTACTTTAAAAACTACGAAACCGTTCCTGGCGATATAATCAACATAGTCAGTGTATCTCTCAAGAGTCTGATATTGTGTCGGCGGAATATAACCATGAAGAAAAACGATCGCCGGCCAGCCACCTGACGGTGTTTCCCCTTTGGGAATTGTTAACAGTCCGTTAATTTTTAGACCGTCAGAATTATAAGATGTCAAATAACCAATGTAATTAGTTGTCTCGTAGGCTTGGTCCATAGTTCCCAAAGCGCTTTGGTAATTTCTATTTCGTAAATAAGGAATGGTCAGTTCCTGAAAAGGAAACGGAGTGGGAGTAACTGAAGTTAACAGAGAATCCATCGCCCTAGACAGAGAAAAATTTTCGGAGCCAATTTCTCTTTGACTATTTTTTGTCCTGTAAAGTACGACAAAAAAAAGAACGGTCAAAATTAAAACGATCCATAATTTTTTTTTCTTTAAATTATATTTCACTTGTTTTACTGTTTTGTTCTATTTTTGCTCTTTGCCAAAAGCTCTATCACTTCTTTATCACTCACTTGTGAAAAATCCTTGTAATATGAACCAATAGACGTAAAGTAATCAGGGGTTAACAGACAATTAATATTATCAATTTTAGGTAAAATTGTGGAGAGACAATCTCGCGCACATACGGGAGCGGCGAAGACAACTTGTTTGGCTTTTAACTTCCTTATTGAAGCAATTGCTGCTTGGGCTGTTAAGCCGGTGGCCAATCCGTCATCGACCAAAATTACAGTTTTATTCCCTACTTTAGGAAGAGACCGACCAGCGCGATAAACCCTAATCCGTCTTTTCATTTCCGTTTTTTCCTGATCAATTATTTCTTTTACTTCGTCTCTAGAATATTCGACGCCACTATGAACACCCATAACGAGAGTATCTTTTTCCGACAGGGCGCCAATGGCATATTCGGAATTAAATGGCGCGCCGATTTTTCTAACTACCAAGACGTCCAGAGGTAAATTTAACTCTTTGCTCACCTCATAACCAACCACCACTCCACCTCTTGGTAGGGCAAGTACAATTGCCTTTGAATTTTCATAACTTTTCAAAGTCGCCGCCAATTTTTTCCCAGCATCAGTTCGATCCTGAAACATAAGAGCTTCTTTCTCTCAATATTTTACAATAACCAAGAAACCCACCGTTGAAAGCAAAGATAATCTATTAAGCTGAAAGTAAGAAACTAATTAATAATTATAAATTATTAATTAGTTGGGGGCGTATTGTTTCATCATCTGCTGAATTTGTTCCTGAGACATTCCCGGAACTCCCGTACCGCTGGGAACGACCGGTGGCACCATCATTTTAGATAAATCCGTAAACTTCACGTCAGCAGGAGGTGTAAATAAAGCTTCATCAACGACCCCTGGTTTGCAACTGTCTTTGAATTTTTCCAGCGTAGCTAGAACTTCTTGTCCGTTAACCGTTTGGTCCGTTTTGGTAGTGGGTTTTGTTATTCCGGTTACGGTTGGTAAGGGAGTAATACTTACTTCAGGAACTTCCATCATCATTCCTTCTTTTTTCACCTCATTCCAAAAATAGATTTTTTTATCTTTCATAATCATGTTCGTGGAATCTTCGGGTTTAACCGCCATCATGTTAACCCTTACTGCTCCGTTCTTTACGTAAGACTCGGTTTTTCTTCCTTGATCATCAGTAAAAGTACAAACCAAACTTAATGATTTAGACAAAGCATCCTTAATTGAAGAAAAGGGACTGGAAGCAGTATCTGCCACTTTTTTAGTCGCGTTCTGCATTTGATCCTGAACCTGAGATTGGGTATTTTTCAAAAAGGAGCAACCGCCCAATACGGTAAGAAGAACAGAAAATAGAAGTAAAAACTTTATTTTCATTAATCTTAGGATAACAATTTTTTGTTTTTTGTCAAGAATAAATTATTAGAATTACCGATTCGTCATTTTCTCTAATAGTTTTTAACTATATTACGACTAAAAAGATAGATATTGTCTGTTTGAATTATACCAACAACCTATTCAACCCCTGGGGTCGAGACTATAAGTTTAGAACTCATTTAATTATTTCATAAAATAACCGAAGCGATCCGGAAGAATTTAATCTTTCTACTTTTTTTAATTTTAGCCCGGCTTGAAAATCTGTGTTCTCCACTAAATTTTTGCCTCTGCCAAAAATTTTGGGCTCGATCGTTAAAATCAATTCATCTACCAAATTTGCCTGGAAAAAGAGAGCATTTATTTCTCCTCCACCTAAAAGCAGTAGCCTTTGGTGACCTTTCTTCTCTAACCTATTTACTAAATCAACGGGTTTTTCTTTGGTAAATTCCAACTGTCCTGCAATTTGTTCTCTGCGGTATTTCTTGGGATTAGTAGTCAAAACGATACGCAATTGCCCTACCCGATGTCTCATATTTCTCCTGGCAGCTTCGTAGGTTTTACTTCCTATCACCGTTAAATTATTTTTTTCTTTCAGTTTGGTAAATAATTGTGCATCTTCTTTAGAACTCCAATCACGAACATGGCGATTGTCTCCTTTAGTTATTTTGCCATTGACTGATGAAACCATTACGCAAGTTATTTTCATGGCTTTGTTAAATATGAATAATATAGCGCAGGTTTAGTTTGTCAACCCAGGGCTTGCAAGAGGGTTACGAATCTATACAGCCTGGAATGTTGAGATGCAGAATAATTCTCTTTTTTTAGATTTCTCAACTTGATATATTAAAAAAGACTTTTGATAAAGTACAAAACACTTTCCCATATTACGACAAGTACCGGTGGAATAAGGCTATTCTTTTGATAAATATTGCTTTGGGACACGGAAGTAATTGCCTCCTGAGTCACTGTTTTTCCGGAAATTTCCGAAAGCAGACTATGTAAATCAAGACTTTTTCCCTGAAAAATGGCCAGGCCTGTCACGAGAACGAAAATAAAGGCAATCGATAAGACAATTATTAAAATAGTAATTTTCAATAGTGGTATATCGTTAGTGGTAATAATTACTGTGTTGGTTCTGTTTTCGAATTTATTAACCGGAAGAAGAGTTTTTTCATAAGCCGTCTCTACTGCCGAAACAGAAGAGTTTCGGTTTCCTTCTTCAGCCTTGAGAGTAGCTAGTTTATGAGCTTCGGCAATTTTGTCTTCTTTAAAACCTTGGGGAAGAAGAACGCTATAGAGAGCATTTAAATCCTTGCCCTCCTTGACCAACGCTTTTACCTTTTCGTAAAGTTGTGGATCAACCATTAAAACTAGTATGCCGACTTTGAAAAAGATTTGTCAAATGAAAAATACTACTTTTAAGGCAAGAGGTGAAGCTATTTTTTCTTTCCTGTAGTAATAACTACGTCATAATCGCCTGACGAAGAAGATATCGTCGAAGAAACGCTTGCATAAAGTGTATTTAAAAGACTTACTAAATCAATCTTAAGTTCTGCGGGAAAAGAAGGATAGAAAACTACTTCTGTGTTGGCCTCGGCAGAGGTAGAAGATGCATTTCCTGCTTTTACGTTATCTGCAGAATAACCATCGGCGACTAATTTAGATCTTAAAAACGCGGCATCACCCGTTGCGGCTGTGCCATTAAGAACATTTATGGTGGCCTTTTGTTTAGGTGTGGCGGCTGCGCTGGTCACCTTAGGTGTTGCCGTAGGCGAACCTTTTGCTCCAGTCGTTGGAGAGGGAGTAGAGGTAACGACCCCTGTCGGAGCTACTGTTACCAACTCCTGAGTGGGTGTAGGTGTTACCGGAGAAACAGTTGGTGAAGCAGATCTGGAACGCCAGAAGAAAAATCCAACTCCCAGAAGGACAAGTACCACGACAATGATAATCAAAACATTAACGTTTATTTCGTAAGAATCGCTTGTCTTAGAGCTTTCCAGATTGATACTGGGAAGTGATGGATTGTTTTCCATTGATTCTGACATAAACAATGACTAATATAGTATTACACGAATTTTTAAATTGCAAGTCCGATAATCTCTTCTCGACTAGTTATTTCTTTTTAATCGTTGTCTGTGTTTTGGTATCTTCCACGTCGTATCCCATTTTTTCTATTTCGTTTCTAAGACGATCAGACTCTATCCACTTTTTTGCTTTTCTTACCTGTTCCCTTTTCTTAACGAGTTCTTTTACCGTCTGAGGAATCTCTGTTTTGGAAAAAGTTAATAAATCCAATCCGAATACTTCATCAAATTTTTTAATATTTACTATCTTTTCACCAGGAGCTAGTTTTTTGTCATCAACCATCTGCCAAACTACCGATAATGCCTGCGGTAGATTAAGATCGTCATTAATCGACTGTAAAAACTCAGTAGTGTATTTTTCCTCTTCTGATAAGGCTATTTTCCCTGCTTCTTGCCACTCGGTTATTTTCTCTTTTAATCTCTCCAGCGCTCTCCGCGCACCGCTTAAGGCTTCCCAGGTAAAATTCATGGTCGTCCGGTAATGTGTGTTTAAATATAAATAGCGCAAAGACAGCATATCAAAGCCTTTTTTCTGTAGATCTTGTCGGGTATAAAAATTACCCAAGCTTTTACTCATTTTTTCTCTTTCAACCAGTAAATGGGCAAAGTGCACCCAGTATTTGGCAAAGGGCTTGCCCGTAGCTGCTTCACTTTGGGCAATTTCGTTAGTGTGATGAATTGGAATATGGTCAATGCCTCCGGAGTGAATATCAAAAGTCTCACCTAAATATTTCATGGCCATCGCCGAACACTCGATATGCCATCCCGGAAAACCAGTTCCCCAAGGACTTTTCCATTCCATTTGCCGTTTTGTCTCCTTGGGTGAAAACTTCCAGAGCGCAAAGTCTGTGGAATTTTTTTTGCCCGGTACGGGTTCTACCCGGGCACCTGCCAGTAAGCCTTTTTTATCCAACTTGGCCAATTTCCCGTAATCCTTAAGTTTTGCTGTATTAAAATAAATTCCGTCTTCGATTTGATAGGTAAAGCCTTTTTTCTCTAGCTCCCCTATTAAATCAATCATTTCCTTAATGTGATCAGTTGCCTTACATATCACGCCGGGAGTTATCACGCTAAGCTGTTTTAAATTCTCAAAAAAATCTTTCGTATAAAATTGCGCGATTTCCCAAACTGATTTTCCCTCCCGCTTAGCACCCTTTTCTAACTTATCCTCACCGGTATCAGCATTACTCGTCAAATGCCCTACGTCAGTAATGTTCATCACTCTCCTGACTTGATAACCATTAAGCATCAGTACTCTCTGCAAAAGATCATTGCCCACGTAAGTTCGGTAATTACCGATATGCTGAAAATCGTAAACGGTAGGACCACAAGAATAAAAACCAACCTCAGGAGGATGAATTGGTTTAAATGACTCAATCTTACGGGAAAGGGTATTATAGAGTTTTAACATGAAAATGAAAATGTATAATGTACAATTATTTCCTTTTATTTTTTACATTATATACTCATCTTACTCCGGTTTGCAGCTCGTCAGAGCGAAAAAGCGGATTAGATGCTTGCCTGCGCAAGCAGGAGTATATACTGAGAAACTCAGGTTACAAACCTGAGTTATCGAAGTATTGATACTATTTCTTGCCTTTCTGCCACTTAACACTTCTTAAAAATGAGGCATATAAATCATCTTCTAAATCAATTTGCAGGTTGTTCAGTTCTTCTTTTGAAGGAACACGATCTTGAAATTTAACAAAAGGTAAATCCTCAATAATGGCCAGCGGTGTCTGTTCTCTGCTTTCGCCAGTTACTACTACAGCCGCTGCCGCTAAACCATCCATCACGTTTACCCTTGTGGATTTTAAAATTTTGCCGAATAAATCTTTTTTACCAATATAATCGTTTACGCCAATAAAACCGCTATGAGTTAGGGTCAGTCCGGTAACGCCAAAGCGCAGGGGTGAGGTTTTGCTATCGGTAACAATTATACCCAGATTCCTAATTTTAAATTTATTTTTTAGGAATTCTCTTATTTGATTAGTTATCTCCTGTAAATTAACAGGTAGCAGAATTAAATAGCCGTTTCCATTAGATTCATCGATACCCGAAGAGGCTAACAAAGCATTACCCTTAATAGTGATATAAAACGGGTGTCTGCTTGAGGTAGGAGCAAGAAAGAAATCTGCTTCTTGTTCAATTAGTTTGTTTTTATTTTCTTTCGTCGTATTTTTCACCAATCTACCTTGGGTAATGGCAATTATTTTTGAACTTATAGCAACAATCGAGTTTTCCTTAAGGCGAGTAATGTAGCGGTCGATGATTGTAATAATATTTTTATCATTAACCGTAACTTTGTGTGTTTTAATCGGCGTGACTTTCATGCTGCTATTATACGATTATCGGAAAAATTTGGCTTGTGAGTTTTCGGACACTGTGAAATAATGTGGTTATGGAAACAGAAGAAGAACCTCCAAGAATCGAACCCAAATTTGATTGGAAGCAGCTTGGCACTTTACTCTTATTAATTTTGTGTGCGGTTTTTATCTCTTCTTATCTAACTTTTTTGTATGTTTCAACCCGAACAAAAACTCAAACCCCTTATGCCTCTCCCTCTCTAATCAAAGAAAACATAACATCAACACCAATCCCCACATCTCCCTCTAGAGAGACTCCCAACATGCAGGCGGCGGAAAATATGCAACTCTATCCTTCACCTAGTGGAAAATTAGTATTTTATATTTTTCCCAACCAAAAGGGCGGAAGTTTTTCTGATTGTTCTTTTGGCCTAAGGGAGGGCGGTAATAGCGGCACGGTTAGTTTTAATAAAAACATATCTAATTTAGTAGGAAAGGATAAAATCCCCTGCAGTGAAGGAATGGGCGGTGTTTATCAACAAAATTTTCGTAACTGGATTGAGGACGAAAAATTTATTTTCGACGATTTACAGGGAAAAATTTATATCATAAATGCTCTCAGCCTGACAACGGAAACTACCTACGCCTACAACCCAACTCATGTTTTTGTTTTGGTTTCAGAGGATTTAAAATATTGGTTGTTTAGGAAATATCCCTCAGCCAATCCTACTTCGTCTTATGTCGTACTAAACCAAAATCAGGAAGTAGTTAAAGATGAGATTAATTTTTCCAATGATGAATACGCCGATTACGTTTTGTTTATACCTTTATACGATAAGGTAAATTACGGTATAGTTTTTATGACGAGAAAATTCAGGGAACTACCCACTCCTTATAGTGGTAGCTATACCACCGAGGTTTCTGCCCGGTTTGATTTTCTGTCCTTTTCAGATCTTTCCTACCGCACGCTTTTAACCACTGATTTTATCGGTGCTCCTGGAAGGGGATGTGGTATTAATACTCTGTTATCTAAGGCCGGAGAAATAATTATTAAATCGGACTGTCTGATAGTAGGAAATCAATATAAAGATAGTGAGGGAAATATTCATCTTAAGCTCTAATTAAATTCATGAAAAAAACACTATTGGTTGTTTTGTTATCTGCCAGTATTTTTATTTTAACTGCCTGTTCGCAATCAGGACCATCCCGGGCGGAAAATACCTATGTGGGAGTGGTAGGAGTAAGTGGATCTTATTTTAGTTTGCAGACGGACGATGACAATTTTAAAATCAGAAGCACTTTCTTGGACTTAACGCCTTACCTTAACAAAAAGGTTAAGATACACGGACAATTTTCTAAGGAAGTTTTTTTTGTGGACGACGTTAAGCCCGCAACTAATTAGACTATTTGTCTTTCGTCTTTAGACCTAAGAATATTGTCTAATGACCAACTTGCAATGCCTTCAAAGTTTTATTTAGGGCTTCTTCCTTTGAATTGGCGTAAGTATCAATTACCAAATCGTATTTTGCCGGATTCCAAAAATCATTGCCGTATAACCGTGTCCATTTTTCTAAATTTTCTTTTTCCCTGGTTTCTAATAATTCCTTAGCTTCTTCCACCGGCAGGTTTTCTCTATTTACCAATCGATCAATTCTTAAGGCCTCATTACAAACCAAAAGAATTTTAAAAACGTCTGGTAAATCTCTGGCCAAATATCCCGTTAACCAACCTTCGATAATTTTATTTCGTTGATTTTTGAGCATGTCATAAACCATGGCATCCAAACCGCGTTCGTATTGATCGGGTCGTTGGGAGGCAAATTCCAGGGGAATTTTATTTTTTTTACTATACTCTCTTTGCAATTCTCCCGTTGAGTGACGCTCCCAACCAAGTTTTTCGGCCAAAAGCTTTGAAAGCGTGGTTGTTCCTGTGCAAATTAAACCTGAAACGGTGATGTTTTTATACTTCATGTAGAATTTTCAATTTTCGTAATTTACGAATTTTCAAAATAATTTTCAATGCTCAATTTTCGAAACTGAAAATTGAAGATTGGTTTGAAAATTATGAAAATTGGAAAATTGGAAAACTATCCTTTGGTATTCATTACTATCGTCTTATATCTCGTTAACTCTCCAATTAAGTATTTTGCTCCCTGTACCATACCTAAACCTGAGTTTTTAAAACCGGTAAAGGGGAAGTGATCTGGTCCCCGAGCATCTTTGCCGTTAATCTGAATTGACCCCACTTCTAAGGCATTAGCCACTGCCCAGGCGGAATCTAAACTCTTTGTAAAAACGCTTGACTGTAAACCATATTCTGATTGATTTGCCAAACCAACTGCTTCCTGCCAATCTTTTACTTTCATAACTGGCAAAATTGGCCCGAAAGGTTCCTCCCAGGCAAGTCTCATTTTTTTAGTTACGTCAGAAACAATCGTTGCCTCCATAAATCTCCCCTCTCTTTTTCCACCAAGGGCAAGAGTAGCTCCCAGATTTAAGGCATCATCAAGAAGCTCTTCAACATATTGAGCAGCTTTATCATCAATAATTGGTCCGAGTGTATATTCTTTAATTCGGGGATCTCCTAAAACAAATTTTTTATGTATCACGGAGGATAATTTTTTCAAAAATTCACTGTAAATCTTTTCTTCCACCATCACACGTTTAATACCGGTACACCTTTGTCCACCATAAGAAAATGATCCCTTGGCAATCTCTTCTGCGGCCAAATCCTGATCGCAATCTGCCAAAACAATAGAGGCGTCTTTGCCTGATAGACCAAAAAGTAATTTTTTCATTCCGGCTTTTTTAGCTACTATTTCGGCAGTCTCATATGAACCAGTTAAGTTAATGGCATCAACTTGTTTGTGAGTCACTAAGAAATCGCCAACATCCTCACCCTTACCGGTTACACAATTTAAAACACCCGCAGGTATTCCGGCCTGGCGAAAAAGTTCAATCATGTGTAGGGACGAAATTGCACCTTGGGTAGAAGGTTTTAAAACAACCGTATTGCCGGAAACCAAGGCTCCTACAATTTTAGGCGCACCTTCATTAACTGGGTAGTTAAAGGGGGGAATGGCTAACACTACGCCCAAAGGAACACGCCGGGCGATGGCAATTTTATTTCTTTTGGTACCGGGGTAAGCCGAGGAATCCCAAACATCACCTACTAACCTTCTTCCTTCTTCTGCGTAATAATCAATTAAATCAGCCGTGCGCAACGCTTCTTCTTCTGCTTCGGAAAATGGTTTGCCGATTTCTAAAATAATTAAATCACGCAGATAATCAGCATTTTCTTTAATCAAAGAGGCTGCCTTGTGCAACAAATCAACTCTTTGATAGATCGGTAAATTTTCCCAAGGTTTTTGCGCGTTGCGTGAAGATTCAACGGCCATTTCTGCCTCTTCTTTAGTTACTGAAGGCACCACCCCAACAATGGAATTGTCAATTGGGGAATGAATTTCTAAATAGTGATCGGTTTTGGATATTTGCCAAGCGCCATCTACGAAAAATTTATAAACTGGAGGGTTCTGGTTATTATGCAATTCATTAAAATTAGTCATCATAATCTTAGTATAACTTTATCCCGTCCAAGAAGACAAGAAGTGAGAATTGCTCGTTAAGAAAACATAAAACCAGCCATGCCAATAATCTTATTAGTACTTGACAAAAAAAATACTGACCGATAAAATAGCAATCAAAAGATTTGAGTGCCAACCATATCTCTCTTCTTTAGACGTTAAGTACATTTTGATTACTTAAATTAAGGAGGATCTATGCAAAATCAGAAAAGTTCTGGTAAGGTTAATATTAAACCCTTGTTTGATTATGTCCTGGTTAAACCCCTCGAGGCAGAAGAAAAAACTCCTTCTGGCATCCTACTTCCCGAAAGCGCTAAAGAAAAACCACAAGCCGGACTCATAATGGCGATTGGTCCTGGTGCTTTAAATGAAGATGGAGAAACTATTCCCATGATGGTTAAGGTAGGACAAAAAGTAATGTACAAAAAATGGGGTGGAAATGAAGTCAAGGTTGGCCACGAAGAATGGCTATTGGTTGAACAAAAAGATATTTTAGCAATTGTTGAATAAATAATTTATTAGAAGTGAAACCCTCTTTCGTTAAAACTTCGGAGGGTAAAGGAGGATAAATTTATGGCTAAACAGATTATTTTCTCTGATGATGCCCGACAAAAACTCGTCTCTGGTGTCAATCAGCTGGCAAAAGCGGTCGTTACGACATTAGGACCTAAAGGAAGAAACGTTGCCCTTGATAAAAAATGGGGCGCTCCCACTATAGTTCATGACGGCGTTTCGGTGGCCAAAGAAATTGATCTTGCCGATCCGTTTGAAAATATGGGTGCACAGCTTGTTAAACAGGCTGCTGACAAAACCAATGATGTGGCAGGCGACGGTACAACCACTGCCACCCTGCTCGCCCAAGGCGTAGTTAATGAAGGAATGAAAAACATCACTGCCGGTGCCAATCCCATGATTCTTAATAAAGGTTTGGAGAAAGCCAGTGAACAAGTTGTCCAAGAGCTTAAAAGGATGTCAAAAAAAATTAAAGATAAGGCAGAAATTGCTCAGGTGGCCACGATCTCTGCCGGAGATCAAACAATTGGTAACCTAATCGCTGAGGCTTTGGAAAAAGTAGGTAAGGATGGCGTAGTAACTGTTGAAGAAGGAAAAGGTCTGGCCATGGAAATTGAATATAAAGAGGGGATGGAATTTGATAAAGGTTATGCCTCGGCTTACTTCGTCACCGATTCGGCAAAAATGGAAGCAGAAATGGATCAACCTTACATTTTAATAACCGACAAAAAAATCTCATCCATTCAGGATTTATTACCTTTCCTGGAAAAGTTGGTAAAGGTGAGTAAAAATTTAGTAATTATTACGGACGAGATCGACGGTGAAGCACTTGCCACCCTGGTGGTTAATAAATTAAAAGGAACCTTTAATGCTTTGGCAGTAAAAGCTCCCGGTTTTGGTGATCGCCGAAAGGCAATGTTGGAAGATATCGCTGTCTTAACTGGCGGTACCGTAATTTCTGAAGATACCGGTCGAAAACTGGAAAATGTTACCTTAGAAGATTGCGGTCAGGCCGATAAAGTTTGGGCAGACAAAGATAATTGTCGAATTATTGGCGGAAAGGGCGATGTAGCCAAAATTAAGGCGAGAATTGCCCAAATCAAGGCAGAAATTGCCGAAACGACCTCTGACTTCGACAAGGAAAAATTACAAGAGAGATTGGCTAAATTAGCCGGTGGCGTAGCAGTAATCAATGTCGGAGCTGCCACAGAGGTTGAACTTAAAGAGAAAAAAGAGAGAGTAAATGACGCTGTTTCGGCAACGAAGGCTGCCATCGAAGAGGGGATCGTTGTAGGAGGAGGCACTGCTTTATTAAAAGCATCGCGCTTAGCTCTTGATAAAATGTCTCTGGAAGGCGAAGAACAGTTGGGAGTTACCATTCTTAAAAAAGTCTTGGAACTACCCGTAAGAAAACTTGCTGAAAATTCCGGCGTGGATAATGGTTGGGTGTTAAGAATGATCACCGATGTTTTGGCCAAAAAACCCAATGCCGGATTTGATGCGATAAAAGGTGAAGTCGTTGATGACTTAATGGCTATCGGCGTTGTAGATCCGGTCAAAGTAACCAGAACAGCATTACAAAATGCCGTTTCAATCGCCATGATGATTCTTACAACAGAAGCCCTGGTAACTGACCTGCCAGAAAAAGAAAAGACGCCAGTCATGCCCGGAGGAATGCCTGGAGGAATGGATTACTAAATCTAATTAAAAAATTACTTTAACCCCGCCCCAAGGCGGGGTTTTTGGTAATTAGTTGACAATTGTTAAGTTAAAGTCTAAAATTTTTAAAATTTTGTTTTTATGATCAGAAACGTTCAGACTTTTCTTGTTGAAAAAACTTTTTTTGTCAGTCTTGAAGAAAACCAAGCGATTAATAAAAAATTAGTTCTCTCCAAAAATCGTCCTCCGGTTATTACTATCTCTCGCCAGCATGGTTGTTTTGGTGCAGAAACCGCTGTTGAACTTTCTAAATTACTGGGTAGGGGATGGATTGTCATCCATCGGGAAATTCTCGAAGCAATTGCTAAAGATTCGGGCGTGGAAAAACAATATCTAACCCAATTTGATGAAAAAACCATTCCCTGGATTCAAGAAGTATTTAATGGCTTTCAGGAAGAAAGTTTTAATGACGCCAGTTTTCTTAATCATCTGAAAAAACTTACCAAATCCTGGGCGCAGCGCGGGAGAGTCATAATTGTCGGAAGAGGAGCCAATTTTATTATTAAAGAAGGTTTTCACGTCCGCTTGGTAGCTTCCAAAGATGTACGGGTAAAAAATTTAATGACGATCAATAAATTTTCCCGGCAACAGGCAGAAAGAGAACTTGAACTAAGTGATCGACACCGAAAAAATTATACTAAGAAATTATTCGGCCAAGACATAGACGACCCATTAATGTATGATTTGACAATTAATGTCGACAGTATGCCTTTTGTCGATGTGGCAAAGATGATTTATGCTGCCGCCCACATTCCCTCTCTTTTTAAATAGTTTTAGGGCGTCGGTGAGGGAGTAATTTTCTGACAGTGGATTTTCGGTTCGCTCCCTTTAATAAAATATTCCGTAATCGTCGGGCATCCTTCACAGGGTAGCATACCATTCCAAGCACAAACCTGTACCGAAATTAGCTCGCTGCTTTGTGCAAATTTTTCCTCTTCTTTATCTTTCAATAATTCCACCATGACGTTATGCCAAATTGGTGCAGCTCCGGTTATTCCTGAAGAAAGATAGGGGTGCATTGGGGAGTTGTCGTTATTGCCTACCCAAACCACCACTAAAACAGAAGGAGTATAACCGATCGTCCAGTTATCCCTTTTTTCATTCGTAGTTCCGGTTTTAACCGCTACTGTTTTTCCGGGAATTACTAATGCCGAACTTGGGCCAAAAGCCATGGTCCGAGCGTTATTGTCGGAAAGTATGCTGGAAATTTGAAATGCTACCTCTTCTGGTAAAACGCGGGGGCGCGAACCCGATTTTTCTTCCTCGATTATTGAGCCTTTATAGTCAGTTATTTTAATGATCGGATTTAGCGGCTGTTTTTTTCCTTCATTGGCAAATACCCCAAACCCTTCTGCCATATCGACCATGGTAACTTCACCACCACCCAAAGTTAAAGAAAGACCAAAACGATCTTCGTCTTCCCAAGTCGAAATACCCATTTTTCTTCCCATCTCAATCATCGTTTTTACACCAATGTTATTTAAAACTTTTACAGCAGGAATATTTAACGAATTTCCCAAAGCCTGACGTAGGGTAACTTTACCATGAAATTTTCCATCGTAATTTACAGGCGTATAAGGACGTTGTCCGGGAATGTTAAAAGAAATAGCCGAGTCATCAATAATAGTTGAGGGTGTATATCCTCGCTGCAGAGCGGCTGCGTACATGATTGGCTTTATCGAAGAACCGGGTTGACGACGAGCCAAAGTAACATTGACGTTTCCATCATTTTCTAAATCGAAAAAATCTTGGGATCCAACCATGGCTAAAATCTCACCATTTTTGGGATTGGTAACAAGCGCAGCGCCATTTCCTACCAGTAGATATTTAAGTTTTTCTATTTCCGTTGATACTTTCTCCTGAACCATATCTTGAGTTTTTAAATTTAGGCTGGTATAGACGTTAAGACCCCCCTGCTCAACCAATCGTAGGCCGTATTTTCTGGCTAATAATTCTTTTACATACATTACAAAATGGGGTGCGCGAATTTCAATATTGGGTTGAGCAAATTTTATTTGTTCTTCGCCGATAACTCTTTCTTGTTCCGGGGTCAAATAACCATCTTCTCTCATTCGTCTTAAAACCTCTTTTTGTCTTTCCTTGGCTAATTCCGGATGAGCTCCAAAGGGAGAATAAATAGAAGGCGCTGCGGGAAGTCCAGCCAACAACGCGCTTTCTGCTAAATTAAGGTCAGAAACCTTTTTCTTAAAATAAGTTTCGGCTGCTGCTTCTACTCCCCAGGCGGTCCCTCCGTAAGGAACCTGATTAAAATACATCTCTAAAATTTCCTCTTTGGAATAAATCGTTTCTGCCCAAAGCGCCAGAACAACCTCCTTAATTTTTCTTTGAATCGTTTGTTCGGGACTTAATAAGGCGCTTTTAATTAACTGTTGAGTAATTGACGATCCCCCCTGGAGAGGTTTTCCTTCATTGTTTTTACCATTGGTAAAATTGACAAAACTTGCGCGCAAGATACCTTTTACATCAACTCCTCTGTGCCGATAAAAATTTTGATCCTCGATCGCCACTGTGGCATTTATTAAATTTTCCGGAATCTCGGATAATTTCACAAAACTTCTGTTTTGGGAAGAATAAATTTGATAAAGCAGCGTGCCGTTTCGGTCGTAAATTTTAGTAGTGAGAGGAATCTCGCGACTACTTAATAATTTAGGGTTAGGCAGCTCAGCTACCCAGAAATATAAAGTTAACGGAATCACCACGAAAAAAATCGTGATGATAATACCTAAAAGGAAAAATTTAATTTTTGTAAAAAAACCCACGCGTGGGTAAATCTGCCCCGATTTTTTGAAAGGCGGCACTTTGGGTTTGGCTTTTGCGAAAAGTCTGGGGAAAAAAAGTAAAACTTTAACTAAAAAATTCTGGACTAGGCTTTTGAAAGAGAATAACGTTTGGAGTAAATTTTTAATTTGAAGGAAAAAACCGGTCGTTGCCTTATTAAATTGCCGAACAATTAAACTAAAAATTTTGTTTGAAAAGTCTGTTAAAAAGTAAAGATTCGGGACGGGTAAGAAAATTCTTCTTTTTAGATCCTGTAGCTGAGAAAGGATTTTTAAATAAAGGTCCCGCGAAATTTTTCTTGCCTTGGAAAAAAAATCCTTTGCTTCCTTTCTCTTCTTTTTTTCTTTTTCAGGAAAAGTAAGTAATTTCTTAAACCTCGTTTCGAGAAAAGAGAAGTTGATTTTTCTGAATCTTATAGGCCATAAAAATAGCCATAATAAAATTCCTCCGATTCCCGATACGAAATTGAGGACTGTTAAAATAATAAGAGCAGCAACGTTATTGATATTGGTCACCAAAGGAGCGCGATGTGAGGCAGTGTTCTCCTTTTGTCTTTTACCACGTCCCACATCCTAGCTTATAGCATAATGGGAGGGGATTTGTGAAGAGGAAAACGAATTTAAAATTTACAATGTACAATTGACAATTAATAATTAGTTGTTTATTAACAATTGGAAATTCGAAAATTGAAAACTGAAAATTTTACTCGGGTGGCCAGCGATTAATTATTACCACCTCATCGTTTTCGTGTGAACAATCAACACAGTAAGCACTAAAAGCATCTTTTACGACAATATGTTCCTGTTCTTCAATGTTATCGGTTTGTCCGGACTTGGCGGGTTTGTTTACAGTTTTATCAATCAGGATTTTTTTCTTACTATCATCTACTTCTTTAGGCTCCGTTCCTTTTATAAAATACTCTGTCCGCGTCGAACAACCGCTTTCTCCCGGAAGCTTACCGGACAACGAACAGATTGTTATACCAACGATATCTGAAGGCATTAACGGCCACTCGTCGGGCTGATCCTTTAAAACGTATGTCATAATTTTATTCCAAATCGGTGCGGCCCCGGTTATTCCTGAGGAAAGATAAGGATGCATAGGAGAGTTATCATTATTCCCGACCCAAACCACTGTCAAAAAAGACGGTGTATAACCAATTGTCCAGTTGTCTCTCTTGTCATCTGTTGTTCCTGTTTTTACCGAAACAGCCTGATGTTTGGGAATTCGCAGCAGGGAATTTTCGCCAAACGCTCCTGCCCGGGCGTTATTATCAAGCAGAATATGAGAAATAAGAAAAGTCACATTAAAGGGCAACACGCGTGGTCCAGCAATGTCTAGTAAGGAATGCTTCTTCTTTTTCTCCCAATTAATAACTTCCTTATTCTCTTCTAAAATGTTTCCCTTAAAATCGGTAATTTTAAGAATAGGATTAAGATCTTTTCTAATACCGCTATTGGCAAAAACACCAAAAGCAGTTGCCATCTCTGTCATGCGTACTTCTCCCCCTCCCAATGTCAAAGATAAACCATAACGACTTTCGTCTTTAAAAGTAGAAATTCCCATTGCCGAAGCAGTAGCAACCATATCATGAACTGAATTTAGCGCCAACATTTTAACTGCAGGAATATTTAGAGAATTACCTAGAGCAAAACGAAGCTGCACTGGTCCGCGAAAATGACCATCGTAATTAACCGGGCAATAAGCTTTTTGACCAATAATGTTAGCAAAACAAGTTTTGGTATCAATAAAAACCGTTCCGGGGGTGTAGCCCTTCAATAACCCAACTGCATAATTAATGGGTTTAATGGCCGAACCCGGTTGACGTTCGGCAAGCGTAACATTAACATTTCCATCATGTTCTGTATCAAAATAATCCCGCGAGCCTACCATGGCTAAAATTTCTCCGGTGGGGGGTTTAATTACCAAAGCAGCACCGTTGCCTACTTTTAAATTTTTAAGCTTTGCGACCTCAGAAGCAACTGTTTCCTGGGCAAAATTTTGAATATTCCAGTCCAAAGTAGTTGTAACGCGCAAACCACCTCTTTCCACCAAATTAGAACCATACTTTTGCGTCACTAGCTCTTTGATGTATAACACGAAATGGGCCGCTTTGATTTGTTCTTTCTGTAAATTAAATTTTAATGGTTCTCTTAAAGCCCTCTCTGCTTCTTCTTTGCTTATGTAATGATCTTCCACCATTCTTTTTAACACGCCCTCCTGGCGGCGCTTTGCCAAATCGGGACGCGAGCCGAATGGCGAATAAAGACTCGGCGCCACAGGTAAACCTGCTAAGAGTGCACTTTCTGCCAGATTAAGCTGGGACGCCTTTTTACCGAAATACCTCTGGGCCGCAGCCTCTACCCCCCAAGCAGTACCTCCGTAAGGAACCTGGTTTAAATATAATTCCAGAATTTTGTCCTTACCATAAAGAGTTTCTACTAAAACCGCCAGAATTATCTCTTTTATTTTTCTCGTAACGGTCCTTTCCGGTGTAAGTAGAGCGTTTTTAACTAGCTGTTGGGTAATGGTTGATCCACCCTGCAGCTTGCGATAGATAATCATATCTTTTACGGCACGGATTACCCCTCCGATCAGGTTTACCCCTTTGTGTTTATAAAAATCTTTATCTTCAATGGCAATCGTGGCATTTTTCAGATTTTGGGGAATTTGTGATAAAGGGACTAAAGTTCTATTCTGATCAGCATAAATTTCATAAAGTAAAACTTGGTTTCTGTCAAAAATCTTGGTGGTTTGAGAAGGCGGTTGGTTAACTAATTTCTGAACCGAAGGTAAATCTTTTAAAATTAACCAATAAAAACTAAGGACGAAAACGGTAATTAAGACCAGGGCCAGGGAATATTTTTGTAAAAAGGAAAAAAATCTTTGCCGAAAAATGACCACGAAGGGCTTTTGATTAATATCGCTTTTACCGCTTATATTTCGGCTGGTAACAGTAGAAACTTTTTGTTTTTTATTTCGGGACTTTGGCATGTGGTAATTATACAAAATTGCCTACGGCCGGTCGAGTAAGGCTTTATTAAATTAGAGCTTTCTTTCCAAAAACGAAAAATAGTTCTATACTTCAATAACTCACTTTTACAAATGATTTTTCAGTATAAACCCTTCAGAGCGAACCTCTTCAGGATGAACTCATCTAATCCTCTTTTCACCCCGCTCAGCGGGGTTTCAAATCGGAGTAAGATGGGTGTACAATAAAATACAATGTTCGGAGTTAATCTTCCCTTTCTTCATGGTAACTGGATTGATTTGATCATTATTATCATTTTATTCTGGTTTTTCTGGGAAGGCATTGGTAAGGGTTTTATAACTGGGATTGTCGACTTATCGGCTCTCTTTG
This sequence comes from Candidatus Microgenomates bacterium, assembly GCA_016199065.1. Taxonomy (GTDB): domain Bacteria; phylum Patescibacteriota; class Microgenomatia; order JACPZF01; family JACPZF01; genus JACQHK01. The sequence continues at coordinate 31,165 of JACQHK010000053.1, forward strand.
CTTCTTCTCTAATCGCCTTAAAAACGTATTGGGTATTTTCCTTTCTTTTAGTGGGTAATTTTTCTTTACCCAAAGGAATTTCTGATGCGGTGGGTTTTCTGTTAGCCGGAATTATCGGAGAGGCTCTTTTTACCACGGCTGCTAATTTTATAATTAGAAGGATTCCCCAAAGTTTCTTTAGTTCAAGAATAGAGAAAACACTAGGATTCATTCCCTCTTTTTTAAATGGTCTTCTGTTGGTGGCCTTTTTCTTAACCGTTTTATTAGCCCTACCAATTAATCCTGCCCTTAAATCGGCTATCATTTCTTCTAAAATAGGTTCGCCGATCGTCTTAAAAACTCAAGGTTTTGAAAGAACTTTAAATAATGTTTTTGGCGGGGCGATAAACGATACTCTAAATTTTTTAACAGTTAATAAAGATGACGAAAATATCGATTTGCGTTTCATTGCAAAAAAGTTTACCGTTGATAATGTCTCAGAAGAACAAATGTGGTCTTTAATCAATCAGGAACGGAAAAAAATAAATTTACCTCCCTTATCTTCCGATGCAAATCTGCAAACTTTAGCCCGAGAACACGCTCAGGACATGTTAACCAAAGGTTATTTTTCACATAATACACCAGAAGGGCTTACCCCTTTTGATAGAATGAAAAATAAAAATATTAACTATCAGGCGGCGGGAGAAAATTTGGCTTTTGCACCTAACGTGGAGATTGCCCACGTAGGCCTGATGAACAGTCCCGGACACCGAAAAAATATTTTAAATCAGGATTTTGGAAAGGTAGGGATAGGAGTAATTGACGCCGGCGTTTATGGAAAAATGTTTGTTCAGGAGTTTACTAACTGAAATATCTTACCAATCTTTTTTGATATTCTGTTAATATTAAATTAGCCGTCGCGCGAGGATGAAAAAAAATTCTGCGCTCCTCAATTTTTTCCAAAGTAATTTTAGGTTTCATATATGTTAACTGGAGTAAAAAGAAAAGTTTTTCTACCAAATCTAGAGGCTTACTCAACAACCTATTAATGAATGATTTCGATTGCTTTAAGGAAATTAACCGACGGGGAAAGGCTCGGGGTAAATCTTTTTTTACCCATTGATTGGCTAACAAAAATTTTTCAAAAGTGTGCTCTTTGTTAAACAAACACTTAGTTTGCAATATTTCGTGTGCGAGATAGAGATTTCGCTCTGTGGGAGAAAAGTGAAGTTGCTGCTCGTCAAGAAATAAGTTAAGACAAATTTTGTTAGACCAATTTTGTATCCCTGGTCTCCTTCTCACCCCCATAATCTCCAATAAAAGGGTGGTTAAGAAACGGGTTAGCCAAACTCTTCTTTCTGCCGTAATGATTAATAAATCGATATCGTCATCTTTCTTACCATTTTCCATGGCCAACGCTCCGGTTAGGGCAATCATTTTTACCCAAGGAATATATCTTAAGGAAGAGCTAATCTTTTGCGCAATTAATTTTTTAGAATCGGAGAATCTTAGCCGTTCTTGGCGAATTAAAACATTTTTTTTCCGGCCGTTTAGAAAATAATATTTACCTTCTTTTTTAAAAAAATTTAGGGAAATTTTACTGTTGGCCTTGCATTTTATTTGCCACTTAGTAAACTCTTTAAAGGTTAAGGGGTAAGAAAAAATATCGGCGTAGCAAAGTGCCAAAAAGTTTGCCTTGTTCATGGCCATTATGATAGCATAAAAGTTAACTATCGATTTTCGAATTTTCGTAATTTTCAAAATAAATCTCAATTTATAATTATCAGGGTTTAAAAATTGAATCTTGAAAATTATTTGGAAAATAGCAAAATTAGGAAAATTGAAAATTAAGCAAGTATGTTTAATAAATTTAGAAAAATCTCTTCCCTCCACCTGCTATCTCTGTCGGTCTCTGCTTTGGCAATCGTATATTTATTGCAAATAACGGCTAATTTTTTAAGAATTTTTAGCGACGTTTTTTTGGTCCTTATCCTCGCCTGGTTGATTTCTTTCGTCATCGAACCATTAGTTGATTTATTTACCGGCAAAGGATTAACCAGAATTAAATCGGCTGCCTTAATTTATAGCATTGTAGCTATCGTCGTTATTTATCTACTACTAAAGACAACGCCCATCATGATTTCGGAGATTAATTCCCTCTCTGTCAGTTTTCCTAAATATTTAGATTATTTCCCCGGGTGGGCCAATCGCATTGGCGATTTTTTACTCTCCACCTTAAATAATTCAGTGGCAATCGTGCAGCAAATTGCTTCTGGACTGTTTTATTTAGTCTTCATCCTTCTCCTGTCCTTTTATTTTGTAGTAGATAAGGAAAAAATTAAAAATGGCTTATTACTTTTCATTCCCAAACAATTTAGGGACGAGGTAGAATACCTTAACGAAGCTATTAACACCAGCTTCGCCGGATTTATCAGGGCTCAGGTGGTCTTCGGCATAATCTTTGGCTTTTTCAATTTAATTTTTCTGTTAATTTTTGCTCCTCAATATGCAATTCTGGCGAGTTTTCTATCGGGTATATTAAACATGTTGCCCCTCATTGGTCCGTTCTTGGGTCTTATTCCGCCAATTTTAGTCCTGATCCCGCTGGGTTTTAATCAGGCATTCTGGTTAGTATTGATAATTTTTCTTTTTCAGCAAATTTTATTTAATCTCTTGGGCCCTAAAATATACGGGCAAAACGTCAAACTCCATCCCATTTGGGTTCTGTTGGCTTTTTTAATAGGTTTTAAAATTGCCGGGGCGTGGGGTTCAATTTTTGCCGTTCCGGTGGCTTCGGTTTTAGGTATTGTCTTTTCTACTGTGACAAAGAGGTTGGTAAACCGTATTGACCGAGAATAGTATTTACACCGGTAGAGACGGTAGTTAAAGCACTTTTGGTAGTACTCGTCTCCTTACTTACACTATTTACTGCATCAAGAAAGTATTGAATAATTTTATCGTTTATGCCTGCATCATAGGTTCGGGAAGAAAGATACCACGAAGTCAAATCGGAAGCTTGTTTAACAAAGGGACCGGCGATAGGATCATCTTGTATTAAGTCTGCCATATCGGCTCTTGAATAAGGCTCACCGAACAATCTGACTTTGGATGCCTCAGAGTAGAGTTTTTGCAATGTTTGCTTTTCTGTCAAATATTTAACAAAAGCCCACGCCTCCGGCTGGTTTTGACTTTTGCGGGAAACTCCTTCTACCCAATAGGTCGCCCACGTAACTTTTCCTCCTGAAAGTTGGGGTACTGGAACTACAAAAAAATCTAAACTAGGATTGAGAGTTTTAATATCAAAGGCTTCCCAATGAGGACCAAAAAACATCGCCAATTTGCCCTGAGCAAAGGAGAGCATGGAATTATCCAACGTTTCATCCCAAACCTTATTATCACCTTTGGCAAAAGAGACATAATAATCTAAGGCGTCGATGCCGGCGTTTGATCCATCTGGTAAAACCGTAGAATCAACTTTGGTCATGTTGGTTCCGTTTTGTAACATCATCAGTCCTAAAATATCGCTCCAGTGCTCAACGTTGTTAGTGGTACCTAGAGCAGCGCCCGCGGTTTGAATCCTACCCGTTGACGGATCCTTAACCGTTAATTGCCTGGCGAGTGTTTTGAAATCTTCCCAAGTAGAAGGTGGTGTTGCACCAGCGGCCTTGAGAATGTCGCTATTGATATATAATCCCAAGGCATCGATCTCTAGTGGTAATCCATAGTATTGATTACCCATCTTTAAATCTTTCTTCACAATCGGATAAAAAGTATTTTCAATGACACTGGGACTCATCACGTTATTGGGAACTGGAGAAAGATCGTTTCTTAGCATCGGCAACCAGGTATTATGAAAGCGAAAAATATCAGGACCGGTACCCTCTGCTAGTCTCGTGGTTAAAGTTTCGCGATATCTTTGAGGAGACATTCTTTTATAAACGATGGTGATATTGGGATGAAGTTTTTGATAATCATCAATTATGGTCCTCATTACCGCCTCAGGCTCCCAAAGACCCCAGTATTGCAAAGTTACCTTCTTTTCTGCTGGTTTCCCAAAAGGAAGATTACATCCGGCCGTAGTAAGTGTAACAACGACTAAAAAAAGAAACAGGAGTAATTTTTTCATCCTAAATCTAGGATAGGAAAAATATGAAATAAGTGCAAGAGGTGATTGGTTTTTGCTAAAATAGCATTCATGGGAAAAAAGGAAAGAAAAAGTTATCAGAAATCAGAAATTGAAATTAAACCTGGTTTACCCTCTGGTCAGGTCTTCGAGGCAAGGGAGGCAAGAAAAATTTCTTTCTCTCAGATCTTATTATCTTTTGTGATTGGTTTGTTTTTGGGACTAATCCTTCTGGCCATTTCTTATTATTGGCGTTTTGAAAAAACCTTTGACAATCGTCTTTATCCAGGAATAACAATTAATAATATTGATTTTGGAGGAAAAAGCAAGGAAGAGGTGGAGAGCTATTTTCAGAAAAAAAATTCTTTATTTAATAATACCCAAGTCGAGTTTGCACTGGAAAATAAAATACTGGCTACGGTTAGCGCGGAAGAACTAAAGATCGGCTTTGACGAAAAACTAATTTCTCAACAGGCCTACTTATTAGGAAGAGGACCTTACTTTTTTTCCAATTTACTTTTAAAAGCTAAGACCTATCTTTATGGCATAGAGCTACCCATCGTAATTGATCTTGACAAAACGAAGGCAGAAGATGCTCTATCAAAACTTTCCCAACAAACCGATATTCCTGCCAAAAACGCGTTATTTACTTTTTCCGGCGGAAAAGTTGTTGCGTTCAATACTTCCTCTGAAGGAAAAAAACTTAACAGACAAAAAACACTCGATAATCTTTATCTAACAATTAAAGAAAAACAAAACAGTCCGGGTAATTTATTAAAGGTCGATGTACAAGTTGAGAAAGTGTTACCCAAAGTAACTACCGAACAAGCTAACAACTTGGGTATCAAAGAACTGATTGGTGCCGGTACTTCAACCTTTTTTCATTCAATCCCCAACCGGGTCTATAACATTGGTTTGGCTGCTTCTCGGCTCAATGGTATTTTAATTCCACCCGATGGCATTTTTTCTTTCAATGAAAATTTGGGCGATATTAATTCTTTCACCGGCTACAAGCAGGCTTATATTATCCAAAACGGCAAAACTATCTTAGGTGACGGTGGTGGTGTTTGCCAGGTATCTACAACATTTTTCCGGGCGGCTCTTAACTCCGGTTTGCCCATTATTGAAAGGTGGGCACATGCTTACCGGGTAGGATATTATGAACAGGATCAGCCTCCGGGACTAGATGCGACAATTTTTTCACCGACTAATGATTTAAAAATAAAAAATGACACGCCGGGTTATATTCTAATTCAAACGGCTTTCGATCCAGAAAATTATCGATTAACCATCTATTTTTACGGGCAAAAAGATAACAGAATTGCTTTAGTTTCGAAACCGGTAATTAGTAATCAAACGCCGGCCCCTCCTGATGCCTTTCAAGATGACCCTAGTCTGCCCAAAGGACAAGTTAAACAAGTTGATTTTGCCGCTCCGGGAGCCAAGTCAGTTTTTTCTTACGAAGTTAAAAAAAACGGTTTAACTATTTTTAACAAAACTTTTGTTTCCAATTATCGACCTTGGCAGGCTATATTTTTAAGAGGAACAAAAGAATAAATAAACATATGTCTTATGAGTCTTATAAGACATATATGACCTATAAGACAAATTATTTTGTATGCATAACAAAATTGTTAAATTTACCAATCTGTCATCTCTGATAGAAAAGATTAAGAAACGAGGCAAATCCATTGTCCTGGTAGGCGGGTGTTTCGATATTCTCCATATAGGACATTTACGTTTTTTAACTTCAGCTAAAAAAACAGCCGACCGGCTTTTAGTCGCACTGGAGGCCGATGAAAAAGTTAAAGATTTAAAAGGTCCAAACAGGCCAATTCATTCACAAAAAGAACGGGCCGAAATCCTTGCGGCACTTTCTGATATAGATTATGTATTAATGTTGCCTAAATTTTCTGGTGACAGGGATTATTTTAATCTGGTAGATATCGTCAGACCGGAAATCGTGGCAGTTACCAAAAACGACCCTGCACTAACAAAAAAGAAAGAACAGCTAAAAAAAATCGGTGGCCAGTTAAAAATAGTTACTCCCCGTATTTCCACCTACTCAACGTCACACCTGGCAAAATTATTAAAAATTGACTAAACCTATGCTCATTTTAGCAATAGAAACTTCCTGTGACGAAACGGCCGTTGCCTTGGTAGAAAACGGCACAAAAATTGTTTCTTCTGTTCTCTCCTCGTCTCAAGATCTGCACAAAAAGACCGGAGGCGTAATACCGGAACAAGCTGCCCGAGAACAGATCAAATGCATGATTCCTGTTCTTGACGAAGCATTAAAGGTAGCTTTTTCCAACAGAACTTTATCAGAAACAGTTTCTCAAATTGATGCTTTGGCAGTAACTTATGGTCCGGGCTTAATAGGTTCGTTGTTAATAGGCATAGAAACAGCCAAAACCCTTTCCTACCTCTGGCAAAAACCCCTCATACCCGTTAATCATTTAATTGCCCATTTATATGCCAATTGGTTAGAAAATAACAAAGTAAATTATATAAAACCAAACACTGACGTTTTTCCGGCGCTTTGTCTGGTAGTTTCCGGCGGACATACCGATCTGGTGTTGATGAAAAACCACGGACAACTATCCTATCTGGGTGGAACCAGGGATGATGCTGCAGGTGAGGCTTTTGACAAAACCGCGAGACTCTTAGGACTGGCCGGTTTTATGGGAGGTCCGGCCATAGCCGCTGCTGCCGAAAAATATCGACAACAGTCTGAAAAAAATTTACCGAAAATAACGTTGCCCAGACCAATGATCAACAGCGAAGATTTTGATTTTTCTTTTAGCGGTTTAAAAACTGCCGTGGTAAACGAAGTAAAAAAACTGCAGCAGACTAACGACTTCAATACGCAAACTATAAATGCCCTCTCCTACGAAATACAGGAAGCAATCACTGATGTTTTTGAAAAGAAAATATTTAAAGCCCTTAACGTTTTTAAACCAAAAGCTTTCCTGGTTGCCGGAGGAGTATCGGCAAATTTAGTTTTAAGGGAAAAACTAAAAAACGTCTGTGCCAAAACCAAAGTACAATTTTTTGTTCCGCCAATTAGGCTCTGTAACGACAACGCTGCTTATATCGGCTCTTATGCTTTTTTTAATTATCATCCTGCACCCTTGCTAAAAATTTCTGCAAATCCCACCCTCGAGATTATCTAAAAAACGACACGCTTGACTCTCTTTGGAAATTTTTAGCCTCCAATTTAACGATAGTTAGGGATTTTAAAGGCTGAGGGACAAAGTTCGTTTAAAGGACATTTACTGCAAAATGGTCCTTTGGCAACACAAATTTCCCGTCCGAAATCAATAATACGATAGGTAAAAGAAAACCATTCTTCCTTGGGTAATAACGACATCAGGTCCTTTTCAATTTTTACCGGATCTGTATTTTTGGTTAAACCGAGTCGTTGTGAAACTCGGGAAACGTGCGTGTCTACAGCAATTCCTACCACGATATTAAACGCGTTTCCTAAAACGACATTGGCAGTCTTTCTTGCCACCCCCGACAAAGAGACTAATTCCTCCATTGTTTTTGGTACTTTTCCTCCGAATTTTTCTTTGATCAGCTTGGCGGTTGCTAAAATATTTTTAGCTTTGGCGTGATAAAAACCGGTTGAGTGAATATCTTTTTCAAATTCTGTTGCTTCTGCTTTCACATAGTCGTCCAGAGTTTTATATTTTTGCCAAAGTTTGGCCGTTACTTCGTTGACTTTCTTGTCAGTACATTGGGCAGATAAAATCACCGCCACCAATAATTCCCAATCGTTTTTAAAATTCAAAACTATCTTGGCATGAGGATAGTACTTCTTTAAAATCTCTAAAATTTTATGAATACTTACTTTCTGATCCATTAAGAGCATTATACAAAATTTGCCTTAGTCAAAAGCTTTAAGTATAATTTGATAATGAGTTACAAAATTCCTACCAACGCTTTACCAAAACCAGGATTTGTTAAAGAAACTAGAAGAGTATCGCTACGCGAATCTGTTCGAACATTGGGAGAGAATGTCGTACGGGGGCTTAGGGTCATTGTTGAAAAAAGAAAACCCTTAAACGCAGGTACTGAGCACTTATTAAGAACAACTGTTGGTCAGCGAGAAAGAGAACCGAGGCTTTAAATTTCAGGATTAATGTCACCTGAAATATTTGGGAAGAAACCCCGTTAATAAATCGGGGGAGTAGAACCCAACGGGTATGCCCGAGATAGCTGGAAATAAGATAAACAAAGGTGGTACCGTGAATTAAACACTCACCCTTTAAGAAAGGATTTGGGTGTTTTTTATTGGAAAAAGATATATCAAATATGACATATTAGATATAGGTGACATATTTGCTGATTATTTATTAAAAAACATGATGGACAAAATTTATCAACCAAAAACAGCCGAAGAAAAATGGTATAAATTTTGGGAAGAAGGTGGATATTTCAAACCAAACGAAAAGAACAAAAAACCTTTTACCATAGTGCTTCCTCCCCCCAATGCCAATGCTCCGCTTCATATGGGACATGCGATGTACGCGGTTGAAGATATTATGATCAGATATCATCGGATGCTGGGAGATTCTACTCTTTGGCTTCCGGGAGCAGATCATGCCGGAATTGAAACGCAATATGTTTTTGAAAAGCAGCTTGCCAAAGAAGGAAAAGGCCGTTTTGACTTTTCTCGAGAGCAGCTTTACCAAATGATTTGGGATTTTGTGCAACAAAATCGCAGCACGATGGAAAACCAACTCAGAAGGTTGGGTTTTTCGCTTGATTGGTCACGACTAATGTTTACTCTCGATCCTAAAATTGTAAAAATCGTTTATCAGACTTTTAAAAAACTTTACGACGAGGGTTTTATTTATCGAGGACAAAGGTTGGTTAATTACTGTACAAAATGCGGTACCGGATTTTCGGAACTGGAAGTAAATTATGTTGAGCGTAACGACCCGCTTTATTACCTAAAATATGGTCCTTTTACCATCGCCACGGTTCGTCCGGAAACAAAATTTCGCGATACTGCTCTTGCTGTTAATCCTAAAGATAAAAGATACCAAAAATATTTGGGCAAAACTCTGGAGATTCCCGGACTTCTGGGCAACATAAAAATGATGGTCATTGCTGATCCGGAAGTTGATCCTAAATTTGGCACCGGTATTATGAAAGTTACGCCCGCCCACGATCCGCACGATTTTGAATTAGGAAAAAAATATAACTTACCTATAACTCCGATTATTGATTTTAACGGAAGGATGAATTTTTCCTGGTATTTGTCACAAAAAAAGACGCCGAAAAAATACAAGCAAAGAGCTGAGAAATATCATGGCAAGAAGGTGGCTGAGGCTCGAAAATTAATGGTCGAAGATCTAAAAGAAGACGGACTACTTCTTAAAGTTGACGAAAACTATTCTCACCGGATCGGAACGTGTTATAAAACCGGCACAGTGCTCGAACCACTCCCTATGGAGCAATGGTTTATGAAAATACCCGAGTTGTCCAAAACTGCTCTTAACGCCATCAATAAAGGTAAAATTAAATTTCAACCGCAACGCTTTAAAAAAACTGCTCTGGATTGGTTAAAAAATTTTCATGACTGGAACATTGGCCGGCAAATTGTTTGGGGGATACGAATACCCGCTTGGAAATGTCAAAATTGCCAGCGGTGGATCATTACTGCAGGAGAAATACCTCGAGATTGTCCTAATTGCCAAAACACTAATTTGGTTCAGGACCCAGATACTTTTGATACCTGGTTTTCTTCCGGACAATGGCCGTTCGCCACACTAAAAAGCACCCGACCTGGTGACTTTGAAAAGTTTTACCCAACTTCCGTTATGGAAACTGGATACGACATTTTACCCTGGTGGGTCTGCCGAATGATAATTTTCGGTCTGTACGTAACAAAAAAAGTACCGTTTTCTACTGTTTATCTTCACGGCATCGTCAGGGACTCTAAGGGTCAAAAAATGAGTAAATCCAAAGGTAATGTGGTTAATCCCATGGAACTTGTGGAAAAATACGGTGCTGATGCTTTACGTTTTTCCTTAATCTATGGTACTAAAGCAGGTGCTGATCAAAACCTTTCCGAGGATAAGGTACGGGCAATGAGAAATTTTGCCAATAAGTTGTGGAACATTGCCAGGTTTATTGAACTAAATATACAGGGACAAAAAATTGAATTTATAGAATCAAAAAAGAAATTTTCTTCTTTCGGAAAAGAAACTAAAGAATGTACCTGGTGTTACGAAACACTCAATGAGGCTTTGAGTATGGCTAAAACCATAACAAAACAAATGGAGCAATACAAGTTCGGACAGGCTGCGGAAAGTATTTATGCCTATACTTGGCATAAATATGCCGATCTTCGTCTGGAGGCTGCCAAAAAGATGCTGCAAGAGAATCTCTCTGATACTCCATACGTCAGGGGTACCCTGCTTATCGTGCTAGAAAAAATCTTACGACTTCTCCATCCTTTTATGCCTTTTGTAACCGAAGAAATCTGGTCCGAAATGAAGCAATATTTTGCTAATCAGCCCCAAAATCCATTAATAGTTGAGTCTTGGCCAAAATGAAGCTGGAAGACCTTAAACAATTTCCGCATATTTTTCGCAAAATTACCGCAAAAGTCGTTTCTATTAAACAGAACGTCGTTGTTTTTCTCCAGTCTCTGGCTCCGGAAAGGAAGCAATTCGTCATAAAGCTGTTGCCGTTGCTTTTTTTTACTGTTTATCTACTATATGTTGTCTTCTACCCGCTCTCTGATTTTGAAAAGATAAAAAATAGGGTCATTAAAAATCCTCAAGATTTTGAGGCTCATCTACTGCTGGCCGAACAATTTAAAAATAATCGTCAATACCTAGAAGCGCTCGCAGAAATCGATCTTGCCCTTAAGTTAACTCAAAACCCAGGCCTTCTAACAAAACGTCAGGAAATTATTCACGAAATTAATAGACCCAAGAGACTTAAAGAGGAATTAGATTACTGGAATAGCATTATCCTTAAATTTCCCAACTATCGCGATGCCTATTTGACCAAAGCACTGCTTGAATATCGACTTAAAAATTTTTTTGCCTCGGCCAAAGGTCTGGCATTGGTTATTCGTTTTGACCCCAATTTTGAGGCCGCCCAAAAATTAAAGGGAATTTTGGAAGAGATGGGATATCAACTAAATTAGCTGGTAGGTTTTTCTTCGGCTTTCTCGGTCGATTTTGGTTCTTCTTTCACTGCAGCTGTCTCGCTTTCAACCACTTCGCCCTCTTTAGCCTCAGCCGCAGCCTTTGCTTCTTCTGCTTTCAATTCTTCTTCAGCCTCCTTAGTTACCAAAGAGCCAATCTTAAAAACCAATTCTTCCTGTTTGGTCAGAATGGTAACTTTGTTTTTGTCAAAAATTAAGTCTTTCACTAAAACCGCCTGATCCACCTCTGTCAATCCTTCAATATTGGCTTCTAAGTGATCAGGTAAATCTTGAGGAAGAGCTTCAACTTCTACCTCCGACAGCGGTTGAAGCAAAACACCCCTACGCTCGGTGACTGCTGGAGATTCTCCTTTAGCCACCACTGGAACTGTAGAAGTGACTTTTTCTTTTAAGTCAACTTGATAAAAATCTGTGTGAAGAATTTGTTCTGTAAGCGGATCTAACTGTAAATTATGAATCAGAACCGGTCTTTCTTCTTTTTCTCCTTCAACTAACAGCTCTATCAGGCCGGTTTCTCCTGTTTTACTATATACCTGTCTAAAGGTTTTTAGGTCTAATTCTAAAGAAAGCGATTTGACTTTTTTTCCGTAAAGCGTAGCCGGCACAATACCCTGTTTCCTTAGTTTTTTTACTTTTTTACCCAAAACAGTTCGTTTTTTAACACTTAGTTTTTCTTTTTTCATAGGAACAAATTCTACAGAGCCTGACAGGTATTTGTCAACCGATCACTTAACTTCCACCTTGTCGAAGGCGAAATCAAAGACTTTATCTTCACGTAACTTATCTTCAATCGTTATTTTATTGTTTTTAACTTTTGCCTCTTGAGGAAGCGATTTAATCAGGAAAATTTCCGGCCTTACAAGAGAGAAAGAATATTCATCGTTCTGGGCGCCAAGCTGTTTTTGTATAACTAAACGATAGTTTTTGTTCTGATCAAGAGTTATACCCCCGGTATTTAGCTTCATGACAATGGTAAGTTTTGCTCCCGGAGCAATTTCAGTTAAAAACCCAAAACTGTTTTTTCCTTCTTCTGAGGACTTATCTACCAAGAGGGCTTCTTTAGAAGAATTCTTACTAATAGCTGACGTTGTGGCAACAATTTCTCTTTCTTGACCATCAAGACTGATGCTTTCTAGCTGTGTATTAAGCGGCTGATAAATCCGAAGGTAGTTTTTGTATCTACCCTTTTGAAATGATTCGGCAGAATTATTGTTTTGATAAATCAAAGTAATGGTTTTTTTAGTGGAAGAACCTGTTAATTCCGTTTCTACCTGAACTTTTTTGGCTATTTCCACATTGGCCTTATTAACACCTAAGTTCGCATCAACCACCATTAAATAGTCTCCCAAACAATCCTGAAATTCCAAACAGGGATCACCACTTAACCTCCCCGCCCAATTAAATCTAGCCATTAAATTTTCGGCTGATTCGTCATGGAAAAAAAATGCTAAATGTTTTTCTTCCAGGCTTGTTAACAGTGAAGAAAGCAGGGTCGGGCTGTTTTTGGTTCCTTCCAGAAGTAGTTTATCTAAAAGTCTTCCCGAAAGGGCGCCCAAAAAGTCTCTTTTTTGTGTCGAACCAGGAAAGAAGTTTTCTTGACTGTAAAATGTGGCTTTTTCAAAGAGGTTTTCGGCGGTAATGGTTTCTTGATAATCGGGCAAATTGATTGGACCCACTACCCTAACCAGGTCGGCAATTGCGTTAAGATCGACAAAAAAAACACCGTCAGCTTTTCTACCCACTTCTTTATCTAAAAACCACTCTGCCTTTTGCGAAGAAAGTAAAAAATCCGGCGACCAGTTGCTGTCTCGCAAATACCAGTGCGGTTGTTCTAAATATTCACGTATTGGCCTGGGCGGCTCGATATGTCCAGTGAGCTGACCATCTGCTGTGTAAACGTCCTCAACCTTTAATTCAACCATTTTCCCTTTATCAAAAGTCAGAATTCCGTAAGAACCGATGAAGCCTCCCGCCGGGCGCTGTTCCATATTGTTAGAAAAAAGTATTAGATAGGTTCTTTTCCCTGATAGACCAAGAACTTCGGGTAGAATATCGATTAATTCTCTTGCGCGGGAAACCATTAACCTACCTTTTAAAAACTGTCCTGTCCCTTGAACGATTTTTTCTCTGCTTATTTTTCCTTTTAAAAAACTGCTTTCGATATTAATGTTGGGTATTTGGCTTTGAATATACGATAGTTTGTTATTAGCCTCATCAAGATTTTTTTTAACATCGATTATTTTTAAAGATACCCCACCTTCCTGATCTTGAGAAAAAACCGTTTTGGTTACATCATTAAAATCAGCCGCAGCTTCAATGAGCGAAGTGGCGGCGCTAACACCGTCTTTTGTTAACAATAAAATCTTTTCGGTTTCCTGATATTCTTTTTCCTTACCTGCGAGCGAAAAAATCGATGAATAAAGGCTTAAACTCCTTTGTATCCCATCAACATTACCGGATAATTCTCTCGTGGTTTTTGACATCTCTGTCAGATTTTGAGAAGCAATTTGCCTCTCCAAAAGCTGTAAGTTACTTTGGGTTTTTTTAACAATTAAAAAGAGATAGAGTGCCGGTGAAAATAGCAGTAATAAGAACAGTAAACAAAGGACAGTAATTAGAGTAAATTTTTTGTTTATGACAATTTTTCTCGAAATTGAAGAGGGATTATTTGGTAAATCAGGGAAAATTTTTTGTTCCTCATCTTTTGAAAAAGAGTCGTCTTTGTTAAAGAAAGAAAACGTCTCCTCAATTCCCTTCTCTGGGGAGATTTCCGGATTCCAAGCGAGTTGTTTGGCAGAGGATTTTGGTCTTTTTTGCCAGGAAAAAACTTCCTGGCTATCTTTAACCATCAGAATTCTTCCTTCACCGTTCAACTTCTTTTCTAGGATTTGAGCAAAAGACAAAACATTAATCGGTTGTGGGTTAACAAGATTAAAGACAAAGCCTTTGGTCTCATAACCAAACATGGCTTTTAAAATACCGCTTATGGCATCTTTAATAAATGTAGGATATAACAGATTTAAACCATCATCCTCGACAACAAGAGGTTTTTTTTGAAGTGCTTCATAGAATAATTTGGCTAAATGATTGGTCTGGTTTAATTTCATACGAGGCCCGTATAAATCCAGCAGTCGGATTATTCGTAAATCGAGGTGAAATTTTTTGTAATATGCCGTAACCAAAGCCTCGGTATATTTTCTGGTCTGTTCGAAGAAAGAATCAGTGGATTTAAATAAAGATCCATAATTTTCTTCTCCCGATCCAGATAGTTCGATTTTTTCCCAAAGATTTAGAGAAGTTGCCAGTAGAAATTTAGCTTCTTTCTCACGAGTTAATTCGAGAATTTTGGTAATAGCAAGGGGTTCCTGAGTATCGTCCTGTTCCAAATTGGAAAGATGAAAAATGTAATTTATTTCCTCTTTAAACCTTAAGCTATCTTGACTTAGATTGTATGTAAAATACGAAAAATTAGGATGGGACAAGGCAATGGATAAATTACTGGTCTTGGATTTATCTATCTCATCGATGCCTATTACCTTACATTTTAGCTTCAATAATTCTTCTATTAAAAAAGAACCCACCGCACTGTTTGCACTGCTAACCAGTACGGTAGAGGCTTCTTTAGCTTCAACAAAGTCAAAATATTTTTGGGCAGTTTCACTCATGTTCTTAAAAATTTTTTGCGGAAAACATTTTTTGCTTCATGCGTCTCACTTTATCCATGATCAAGTCATAATTCGACGGATTTCCGCTTCTTACGGTTCAAGCAATACTGAGCTTCAATTTTAAAACTATTTTAGGGAATTTAAAAGCGGCGCATGCAGGAAAAATCTCCAAAAGGATTTAGGCCTTTCACAAGTTCATGAATAATCTAGAGCCAGATTTACTTCTCGGTCTGCAAGGGAATTTTTTTCACGGGGAATATATTCATAATAAACAGGACAGGATAAAAAAACTTCGTGCTTTTTAATTTGTAAAAATAAATTTTTTAACGCTGGCTCTTTTACCTTAAAGCTTCCCGCAAGTTGGGAAGCAACCAGCTGAGAATCTAAGAAAAAAATAATCTTAGTTAGGGAAAGGTTTAATTTTTCTGTCTGTTCTGAAAGATAAACCATTGCCTCTAAAACAGCGGTGTATTCTGCAAAGTTATTGGTAGTAATGCCTATTTTTTTTCCGAATTTATTCCGCAAAATCTCCGCATTGGTCTTTTCGTCAACCTCTAATACTATTACGCCAATTGCTGCCGGTCCGGGATTACCTCGTGCACCACCGTCGGTATAAATATGAAAAATCATAAATTTAATTTAACCGCTAGTTTTATTCTTTTTTATTATTCTCCATACAGGTATGGCCAATAAGAGAGTAACGCAGACTTCGGTAATAAGAGTAGTAGAAGCAGCGGCTAAATAACCGTAGCGAGGAATAAGTAGGATATTTAAGAAAATGTTCAGGATCATGGAAAAACCGTAAAAGGGAACGAGCAGTATTTGTTTCTGGGTCGTAATTAATACCCACATAAAAAAACTGGAGAGGAAGAAAGCGGGTAGACTTAAAGAAAGGATGCGTAGGGCAGAGATGCCACCAACAAAATCTGCTTGTTTATCTCCGGCGGTAAAGTTGATAAGAAACGGTGCAATAAAGAAAATTGTTAAGGCCAAGACCAGCGACGTACCGATCAAAAAGACTCCTATATTTTTAGTCAGTTCCGAAAAATTACCGGGCCTTTCTTTAAGCTTTTCTAAAAAGACAGGGTAGAGTGAGTTCATAAAAAAACTGGGAAAAATAATCGCCATTTCAAAAAACTTGTAAGCCAGTCCGTATATACCTACCTCTTGGGTTGATCTGGTAAGGGTCAAAATAAAAGAATCCACTTTAAAATAAACTAGATTAAATATTAGGGTTAGGCCAAGCGGCCAAGAAAAGGCGATAATTCGTTTCCAATAAGTAAAATCAAAACCCAGACCGAACTTTTTTTCAGCTAATAAATAGCAGAGAAAAACGGAAATGGCTTGCCCAAAAACGTACGCAACAAAAACATAATAAACCGGCAGGGAAGAGAGGGTAATAAAGTAAGCAACAATAAGAGTAAACAAATTACCAATAATTAAAGTGAGACTGAGCTTGTCGTAACGTAAATTTTTTTGAAACCAAGCGCTAAAAGTCGTAATCATTGCCTGAGTAATCATTGTAAGAGAAGCGATAATCACGCCAATTCTGGTAACGAAAGTAAACCCCTGTCCTGATCCTTGAGGAAGAACAACTAAGAACGCCAGGGAAAGAAAAATTAAAAATAAGGCAAAAATTAAGCGCAGACCCATCAGATTAGAAAGATGTTTCAAAGAAGTTTCTTCATCCTCGCTTAATTTCTTAACGATGTAGGCGTTGGCTCCGAAATCAGCAAAAATATAAAAATAGGAAACATAAGTTAAAATCTTGGTGAATTCTCCAAAACCAACCGCGCCGTATTCTCTTACTAAAAACAGGGTAATAAAATAGGTGATTCCGGCTGTAAAAAATCTTCCTACTGCCTGGGCGGTTGTATTATAAAAAATGGTTAATTTAGTCGACATTCATTATTTACTATTGTTTAAAGTTCTACTAAAAATGGCTCCAAAAATAAAAGAAGAAAGCAATAGACCTTGTTGTAAAGTATACAAATAATGATCAAATAAACCAAAGATTAAAAATTGTCCTAATAAAATAATTTTTAAATTAAACGCGTTATTGGTTTTTGATTCAGAAGCAATTTTTTTAACCGCGCAAAAGAACAATAGGCCCCAGAGTAAAATTCCCAACAGGCCTGTTTCTGCGGCAATTAAGAGATAGATATCGTGGGCCGGCTGTAAAAAACGAACGATTTGGCTCGACTCTGCCAGTCCATTTTTAGCAGCCAACAAAAAATTATTTAATCCCACACCAAAAAACGGGTGACTGTTAAAAAGTGTTAAGGCCAGATCGTTAAACTTAAGACGTATCAGGTAGCTTTGCTGATCTACGTCTAGTAGTGAAGTAAATCTCGACCAAATAACTGAATACCAGCCAAAACTTGCCATAAGCAATAGGGTAAAAACCAAAGTTAAAATTTTCGTTTTGTTTTTTAACCATAACAAAAATAAACTCAGCAGTAAGACTAGTAAGGCAACCCTGCTTAGGGTTAATATCGTCGCTAAAAAAACCAGGGTTAATAAAAAAATTAAAAAGACATTTTCTTTTTCTTTTATCCTGTTTGTGAAACCTTGATAGAGAAACAATATTAAAAACAGGGCAACAACCAAATATCCTCCGAGCACATTGGGGTGAGGTAGTGTCGCATATGGACGAAGTATTAATTCGTTGTTAATAATTGCTTGTGAAATAAAAGGCGTGCTGGCCGTAAAACTTCTTTCGCCTAACCACCACCACAAACCACCCACCGAGCCTTGTCGAATCACCTGCCAAATGGTTAAAAAAGATTCATAAATAATTCCTGCCCCGAAAAGAATTGCTGTGGTTTTTAGATTGAGCGATTTTCCCAACTCGCGTGAGAAAAAATAACCTACAAAAGCAATTTCCCCTATTTTTATAAGTTTTATAAGGGCCAAGGTTTGATTAAGCGCCCAAAAGGTTTCCAGCCCTAAAAATCCCCACGCAAGAAGAAAAATAAAACCGGGACTTAGTTTCCAAAGTAAGAACTTTTTCTCCCCGGGACTATTTTTTTTAAATCTTAACAACCAAGAAAACAGATCAAAAAACAAAACTCCCCAGATTAACAAATCGGTAAAATAAAGACTGGGAGAAAGATAGTCTACCCGTAGTCCGTTTAGATAACTATAGTCAGGCCAAAAGTGTCTGCTAAGTTGAGTGGGAAAGAAAAGAATTAAGAGATAAAAAAAGAGAGTTCTAATTTTTACGATGGTTGAAAAAAGCGAGGAATTAGTCATCTTGCCCTATTAACCAATAGCTATCTCGACCTGGGCTCGAGATGAGGGTTGGCTAATAGCCATTAGCTATTTTTGGGTTTAATAACCAAATGTCTATTTTTTCCTTCTCCTTCAGAGAAAGATTCTACGTCGGAATCGCTCGAAAGAGCTAAATGAACTATTCTTCTCTCGAAAGAAGAAAGGTCGGTCAGAATCGATGCCCTGCCGGTAGTTTTAACCCTCTCGGCAATGTTTTCCGCCATGCTCTTAAGATACTCTTCTCGTTTTTCTCGGTAATCTCCGACATTAACCACAATTTTAGGCCATACACCCAGTGCTTTGTGCGCAAGAAGATTAAGAATCAGTTGTAAAGAAACCAGGGCCTCGCCGTGATAGCCGATAATCGCACCCGACTGTTCTGTTTCAATGGCAACTTTAATCGTCTCTTCGTTTTTTTCTACTGAAATCTTGCCCTCGATTTTTACTAATTCTAATAATTCCGAGGCTAATTTTTTAATTGTTTTAACGTCTTCCATAAAGCAAATTTTACTTAGTTAAGAAACAATTTTCAACCTGACCAAAAGCGGTCTCAATCCTCCTAATCCCGTCACAAAATATTGCTGCACCACAGAAAATACTGTAGTAACAACCCAATAAAGAGCCAGCCCTGAAGGAAGAGAAAAGCCAAAAAAAACTGTCATGGCGGGCATTAAAAAAAGCATTTGTTTTTGCATCGATTCCTGCATATCTTCTTCTTTGGCTTTTTTCTCGGTTGTTACTTTTTCCTCCGGCCCCTTAAGAAGAACGTTTTTACTTGCAGCTGAGGGCATCATCATTAAAGAAAGTATTAGTTGGGTAGCACCGGCCAAAAGAGGCAGGATAAAAGTTCTATCCGGCTTTGACAAATCGATCCCTAAAAATACCTTGTTAATCGTTAACCCGTTAACTTGACCGTTATTTAAAAAATTAATAAAAACCTGATAGAGGGCAATTAAGACTAAAAATTGAACTAAATAGGGTAGACAGCCCGCCAGCGGATTAAAACCATGCTCCTTGTAAAGTCGTAGCTGTTCCTGTTGTAATCTTTGTTTGTCATTGCCGTGTTTTTCTTTCAACGCATCAAGGTGCGGTTTTAACTCCATCATTTTTTTAGCGCTTTTAAGCGCGGGAATGGTGATCGGTACCAAAACGGCGCGTATAATAATGGTGAGTGCTATTACTGCCAATCCGAAGTTGTGAAATAAAATGTTATAAAGCCAAATTAAGGCTGTTAATAGGGGTTGGTAGAGTATGGCATTCCAGAGATCACCCATAACAATTTATTTTTCAATTTACTTAATTTTCCTAATTTTCGAAAATTTGAAATTTGTGAAAATTTGAAAATTATCTTACCGGATCGTAACCACCCTTACTTAGGGGGTGACACCGTAAAATACGACCCAAACTTTTAATAGTGCCGCGTAGTATACCATATTTTTCTATAGCCTCATAAGCATACTCTGAGCAAGTGGGAAGAAAGCGACAGCTGGCGTCGGTTAAAAACAACGATCGGGTAAGGACATTATTAAATCTTAAATATTTCTGGTAAAAACGAATGGTAGAGAGAATAATTGTTTTCATGGTGACTTAACTATAAGGTTTTATTCGTTAGTTTAACCCCCACAATAACCTCCTCTTTGATCGTAGAAAATGTCGCTCTTGTTATTTCTTTTTTTGCATAAATAAGTATTTTTAACTGAGGCAATATTTTTAAATAAGGACGAATTGCCTCTACTAGACGCCTTTTTATTTTATGACGCGCTACCGACGATGCCGCAATCTTTTTAGAAACTATAATTGATAACCGGGGCAGGACCGAATTGTCGCGCTGAATAAAAATATTAAATAGCTGGCCTTGCCAAACCAGTTTTTTATTTTTTAATAAGAGGCCATCTTGAAGTGGTAGGCGGTTTTTTTTAGGAAGCACTAAAGCGAAAGTCTAGCTCTCTTTTTGAGCCTTCTTCTTTTCAATATTTTTCGTCCGGAGCTCGACTTCATTTTGGTTTTAAAACCGTGCTTCTTTTTTCTCTTTAATTTTTTAGGCTGATAAACTCTTTTTGGCATAATTGGCCTATTCTAGACGAATTAGGTTTCTAATTCAAGACTTCGGTTTTTAAACTCAAAGATTAAAAGTCAAAGATCAAAACTGCAACCAAAAAGTAAAAAGTTTTAAGCCTTAAGTTACAACTTTTACTTTTGAGTTTTGATTTTTGACTTCTTTTTTCACCTTGTTTCTTGTGGATAAGTATGTTATAGAGAACTTGCTACAACCATTTATCAACAATTTATAAACAGTAGCTTCTTCTGCTCCGATCAACATGGACGAAAAAAGTCTCTGGAAAACAGTTTTGGCCGAACTACAACTAACACTAACGCCGGGGTCTTACCAAACACTCTTTGCCAAAAGTAAGTTAGTAGCGCGGGAAAAAACAAGCGTGACTATTGGCTTAGCCAATAGTCAAATTAAAAACATGGTAACGGAGCGATATTATTCGCTTTTAAAAGAAATTGTCGACCGAATCACCAAAGGTCCACAAAAATTAATTTTTGTAGTTAATCACACAGTAGAACCAGAAAAACAGTCTGCCGGACCCCTATTTGAAGTACTTGACGAAGAGCAAGAAAAAGAAGAACACGTCGAAAAAATCTTGCAAGACCTTCATCTTCGGTCGGATTTTACTTTCGAAAATTTCGCCGTATCCGGTTCAAACCAGCTTGCTTTTGCCGCAGCCTCTGCCGTAACAAAAAATCCAGGAAGCGCCTACAACCCTTTATATTTGTGGGGCGGGGTCGGTGTAGGAAAAACTCATTTAATGCAGGCCGTAGCTATTTCTCTTTTGCACAAAGACTCAAAAACTAAAATTATTTATGCTACTAGCGAAGAATTTACCAACGAGATCACGATGTCAATTAGAAACAAAAACACCGACCGTTTTAAAAATAAATATCGCAACGCCCAAGCATTATTAATTGACGATATCCAATTTATTGCGGGCAAGGACACCACCCAAGAGGAATTCTTTCATACCTTTAACACCGTACAAAGAGAAGGGGGGCAAGTTATTTTAACCTCTGACAAACCACCACACGAAATAGGCGGATTAGAAGATCGCATTCGTTCCCGCTTTGAGGGCGGCCTGGTCGTAGATATCCAACCGCCCGACCTAGAACTAAGAGCCGCAATTCTCTTAATTAAGGCCAAACAAAAAGGAATCGAGCTTCCTCCAGGACTGGCGCAGCAAATTGCCCAAGAAACTGAAAGCGCCAGAAAGCTGGAGGGGTTTTTGGTAAAACTGATCAATTCCGTAAGAGACGGTGGAGCAGAGTTAAATCAAGACCTGGTAAGGGAGCTCTTGGGAAAAAAGGCGCTGTCTGGCACAACAAGTCGCATCGAACCAAAGGCGGCACTACAGGCCGTTTGTAATTATTATTCAATAAAGGTCGCTGATCTTAAGGGAAGTAAAAGAAAAAGAGAGATCGCCAGACCAAGACAGGTTTTAATGTGGGTCCTGAGAAACGAGTGTAATTTAACGCTGGAGGAAATTGGTCTGTTTTTGGGCGGCAGAGATCACAGCACGGTAATTCATGGTGTGGAAAAAATATCCCAGATGTATGATTCATCAGAAATTATTAAAAAGGATGTTTTGGGGATAAAACAAAGAATGTATGGATAAATTATTGTAGTTATAAACTTATCCACAAAACAACGTTGGTTATTAACAATTTTATCCACGCTGGCTTGTGCTTCTTTTAAACAACGAATTTTTTCCGAAACGCGGCAACCGTTTAAGACAGAGAAAGATATTGTCTACTTTTTAGTACGAAGCCTACTACTATTACTATCTTGAAGTAATAAATGAAAGGAAATAAAATAACACAACCTTTGTTAATAATTAATTATGAAAGCAATTCTTTTACAAGAAAATTTTTCCAAAGCACTTTTTATAGCCAGTAAATTTACTCCCCTTCGTGCCCAACTACCAATACTCTCAAATTTTTTCTTAGAAGCCAAAGAAGGGCAAATTTTGATTTATGCCACAAATCTAGAGTCAGGAATAAAAATAGGGGTTCCTGCAAAGATTGAAAAAGAAGGTAAGGTAATCGTTCCGGCAAAAACACTCACCGAGCTAGTTGCGGGATTGCCCAACGACAAAGTTGCTCTTGAATTTTTGGAAAAAAAACTAGAAATTAACTGCCTGCAGCATAAGGCGTCACTTAATGTTTTTGTGGGTCAGGATTTTCCTGCCTTTCCCCAAGGGAACAAAAAGAAAGAAATTGTCATAGGAAAAGATGTTTTAAAAGAAGTCTCGAAAAAAGTTGTTTTTGCTGCGTCTTCCGACGAGACAAGACCAACACTAACCGGCATCTTAATTTCTCTAGGCGAAAACGCCATCACCTTTGTTGCCACAGATGGTTTTAGGCTTTCCCTAATGAGCTCAAAGGCACCCTATGTTAAAAAAGAGGAGACTACTACCACCCTTCTTTTGCCGGCCAAGATTTTACAGGAGCTTAATAAAACAGTTTCCGACACGGAGGCTGAAGAAGGCGTTAATTTGGAAATTCTCGCAGAGAGCAACCAGGTCATTTTTTCCAGCGGGGATATCACCTTGTTTAGCAGAATAATTGAAGGAAAATTTCCACCCTATGAAAAAATTCTTCCCAAGGAATTTGTTGTGAAAGCAGAAGTAGACAGAGAAAGTCTATTAGAGTCGGTAAAAATTGCCTCTATTTTTGCCAGAGATGCCGGCAACATTTTAAAAATTAAAATAGAGAAGAAGGCACTTAAAATTTCTGCCAATGCGCCCCAAACAGGAGAAAATACCAACGAGGTTGAGGCACTGACAGAAGGTGATTCCGTAGAGGTTGCCGTGAACAGCCGTTATCTTCTTGAGTTGTTAAACAATATTGATTTTGAGCAACTTGGCCTTCGCCTTGCAGGACCATTAAGCCCGGTGGTTTTTACGGAAAAAGGCAAAGAAGATTTTTTGCATATTATCATGCCGGTCAGGGTGCAGGGTTAAGGAGATTGCTGTTTTTTACTGCCGGAAGGTAAACGGAAATTTTGCCCCTTTTCCCAGAAGAGCTAATTGCCTCACCCCCCAAAACATAAACGGGTGGTAATAAATTTTGTTTTTGAGGATAGACCAAATAAGCAATTTCTAGTGTTGTAAAATTAACACGAGCCAGGTCGTTTATATCCAAATCTGAAGCGCCATTTTCGTCGGGAATAATTTGTATAACTCGAAAGGAAGAGAAGGGAGTTTTTTTAACTTCATTAACCCCCAACAGTTCATATTTGCCGAAATTATTAGTGTTAGTTTTCGGATTATAATATTGAATCTTAACGATTTTCCCCGATGTTTTGTCGATGAGTAGGCTTACCAAACTGCCCGCTTCACCGATTCCCACAAGAGGAACTTCTTCAATTGTGGGACGGAAAGTGAAAGAAAGAATTGTGGCGCTTGAAGAACTTGTTGTTTCTAATTCGTCTCCGATTCTTGTAAGATTGGTTACCGCGGGAGAATTACTGAGATTTCTTTCTAGACCATTCTCTTTTAAAAAAGTAAAAACGCGGTTGCCAATTTCGTTTTCTGAGTTGCCAGCGAGTAAGGTTTTTGATTCTCCGGAAAAAGAGAAACTTCCATTAAGTAAATTCCCTACAAAAACCGACCGACCAACCTCCTTGTAATAAGTTTTACTGGTCTGGTCTGAAATTACTTTCGGCGCGATCTTCCCCAGGAGCTTATTAGAAATACTATTAAAAAGATTCATCAACTGTTCTTCGCTCTGTTCTTCCAGAGAATAAATATTTATTACTGCTGGAAGCTCTCCCTTTTGAAAAGAAAAAGAGGCCTTCGTATTAATGGGCAGAGGCTCTGCTTCAATGAGGCTTTCGCGATAAATAATTTTTCCGAAAAAGTTTTTCTTGTCGGACCGGCTTTGGACAGAATAAACAGATGCGGCTATTATGACAAGAAGAATCAGAAAAAGTATTCGAATTACTCCGTTGTTAAACAGAGAAAGCAGCATGTCTTTTAATTCTTTTTTATTTACCACAATATTTTTCATATTTTATTCTCCGTGACCGCCCCCGCTTGTAGCCGGACAGCCGCCTATTATAATCAGACAGGGATTAATGGTGTGCTGTGATCCATTATAAAAGCAGGACACTTCTCCACAAGTTGCCGCACTAAAATGCAAGTGTGGCCCCGTGCTTTTTCCTGTTGTGCCGGAATAGGCAATTACTTGTCCGGCAGTTACAGAATCTCCCTCATTGAGTCCGGTTGTATAAGCGTGAGCCGCATCTCCCTGAACTCCTCCCAGGTGGGCATATAAGTAATAGTCATTATTTTTTCCTTTAATAATAATATAGTAACCAAACCCATTGGCCATATATCCCTTTTTATGAACGGTTCCGTTCACAACAGAAACGAGCGGAGTAGAAAGACCTAAGGGAATATCAATTCCATTATGGCGTCCAGGCTCGTATCCTTGTGACAAAGAGCTGGGTTTTCCTCCGGTTGGCCAGGCGCTTATTCCGCCCGACGGACCAGCATTAAGCGGTGTAGTTAATTCCGCCTGACAAGAAGGAACGGTTAGTGGGCCAAGCGGTCCCAAAGAGGGGGTATAGGGAAGCTGTGCGGAATCTGATTCTCGCACGAAGGCATAATCAGTTTCTTCCCCGGAATAAACTACATCTTTCAAGCAAACTTCAATCACCGAGCCCTGGGGAATTTTATATAAAACTTGTCCTTGGGTTAATGAACCGGCCAAAGAATTGATTTTCTGTTCCAGCTCCGGGCTGTTTGCGCCGTATCTTAATAATGTATCTCTAATTTCGTTAATATAACCAATCTGTTTTTCCATAAGGGATTTATTGTTGTCGATTGATTTCAATTGGTCATTTAACTGTTTTATTGCTTGGGTGCGTTGTTCGGGTGTGGCGCCTTTTAGTCCCGCATAAAAACCTTCGGCCTGTTGGTTCAGCTGGTTGGCAATTGCCAAGTTTTTATTTATATTAATACAGGACGGTAAACTGGTTGATGTAGCACAATTACTAATCACCTCGTTTATTTCAGGGCGGTAACCGCTATAAGAAGTAGTAGCGAACCTAACAAGATAATCTGTTTGTTTGACGATATTATCAAGCGTGGTTTTTTGGTGCTGTTCTATAAGTTCGTTAATCTCCTCGTTGGTAATATTTGGTCTACTTTCTATTTCATTTAATATTGCCAATTCCTGTTGCAATAATAAGTTTTTTTGGGTATTTAATAAAGAATCCTGAACGATTTGCTCGACGATTAGCATTTTTGCATTCTCGCTGTAGTTTGCGACTCCACCGTTTTCAACCGCCTGGGCGAGTTGCTTAATGCTTTCTAGTGCCCGACGGTCAATCTCTCCTGAGGTATCTAGGGGTGGGGTGATGGAAAAAACGTATTGTTTGAATCCCCGATAGACTTGTTCTTGGTATCCTAGTCCGTAGCCACCAACGGTCTGGTCTTTTATAAGATCAATAGGTGTCGTTGTACCGGGTAATGTGACTTTTACTGAATAGCCCCCTACGGTAAATTTGTTGGGAGGACCAAGAAATTTAGTTTTGGTGATTTGTGAAGGATAATATTCCTCTTTTATGGTTGTTGTCCAGCAGATATCTTTTTTTTCTCCCTTTTTGAAGGTGGAAAGGGTAGAGCCGTTAAACTTCGGCTGGTCTATTGAGAAACATTTTGAAACGGCCGTTACTCCTTCTAGCCTTTCAGAAATTGGTATCCAGTAAGCAGCGCCAATTAAAACTACGGCAAAAACTGTAAAGGCAACGACCGCGATTAGTCCGGTTACGGCAACCGCAGCAATTAAAGAGGTGCTGATTGCGGTAATTGCACCGGCAATGCCGGTTAATACGGCTGCAATTGGTGCTGCCGCCGCGGGTAAAAGTGCCGCGATGGTAGTTAGGATGGTGGGGGCAAATGAAAAAACCAATCCGGTTACAAGAGGAAAGAAAATACTGTTGACAAAAGGAATATCAAACCCCATCAGGCCGGTAACGACCTGAATACCCGTACCTATCCAAAAACCAGCATTAAACAAACCGATAAATCGGGAAAATAACGGAATATAGCTAAAAAGGCCCGAGGCTGCTGCTAGTCTGTAGACTGCGTAGAGTATTGGATTAAGGGCAAACCAGCCAATTGCCGCGCCAATAAGGGGTGCCAAAAAGACGCCTGGAAATAAGATCGAAGCAAGCTCCCAGCCAATTATGGCACCGGCCAAATTAGATATCCCGACTCCGCGAAAAGAAGCCCTGATTGTTTTAAAGAAATTGGTTAGGCCAGGATGCGCCGTCTGAAAATTACTAATAAAGGAATTAAAAACGTTTGGTAATCCTGAATAACGGAAGTTTAAATATCTTGCGTACCATCCTCTTGGTTGGGCTAAAAACTGGCCACCCTCTTTGTACAACAAAACCTGTGTTTTTCCAGCCTGGGAAATTAAACTAAAGCCTGGACCTTCTGCTATTTCAAATTTTAATAAGTTGTATTCTAGGCCGGGTGCTACTCCTACGGTTTTTCCAAAACGAAGATAATCCCAGAATCTTCCCACTCCTGGTTTGGCAATAATGTTCCATAAATTACCTTTGATTTGCCACAAATAATCTGCGGCGACGGGCATCCAGTTTTGGTACCAGGGAATATATTGCTGAAGAAAAGCTTCGTAGGGGGATAAAAATTGTGAAATGGCCAATCCTCTTATCGGGAGTCGGAAAAAACTACCCACAGGAGAATTAAGCCAATAGGCAAGACGCTGTATTGGCCCTGGTCCGAGAAGACTATTGGTAAATCTGATCAGTCCTCTTTGCCACCAGTTGAGCCGGGATAATTCTGCTTCACTAATGCGTAAAGAGAATCCTTTAAGTCTAGCCTCCGCTGCTCTTATCTCTGCCTGGTTAAAAGCACCCTCTTGTTTAAGCGTCCTAATCTCGTTAAGGGCGTTTTTATAATCTCCAACCCATCTCATAATTGTCGGATCTTTAGCTACGTTTAATACCCATTGATATCCCCAACCAACAGCCGTTCCGGTTCCAAAACCGACATATCCTCCGAGTTCTGCGCCCGCAACGGGGTCCATTCCCAAGAGTTGGGCGATATTTTGCCCAATGGCTCTTCCCAAGTGATAGCCAGAATATGCCCCGGAGAGGGTATTAAGGCTGGGAAGAGCACGAACCATGTGTCCTGCAGTTTTCCAGGCGATTTGTGAAGTTTTTACTGCAGGATTATTGAGAAATCTGTCAACGAAATTAGTGAGTTTTTGCCAAAAACTTGAAGAGCGAATGACCTCCTTAACGTGGTTTAGTAATACCTTATCAGCCAGCCTAATAATATTTCCAATTGTTAAATCAATAATCCACTCGGCTATCAAGATTGACAGCCAAGAGAGAGGATCCCTATCAGTTCGTTTAAGATTCTTACTTACGCTTTTTAAGCCAAAGGTACGAAAAAGTGTAGGTAAGGCAGTTTCTTTGGTGGGTAATCTTTTTAACCCTAATTCTGTCTCGCGTTTTTCAATAAGTTTGTCTAAGGTCTTTATTTTTTGTTCATTCCATGGCTGCTCGTGAAAGGATTTTCGCTTTTCATTTTGCAATTTAAGTACTGAACTTTCCGTAGAAATTGCTTCCAGAAAGTCTCCGGTAAAATTTACTGCCTGTTGTAATTTTAGGATGGGAACAAAAACCTTACCCCTTAACTCATTTCCATACATGTCATATCTTTTGGCCATTAGTTTGGGTCCGCCAAGTCTGCCAACCATGTAGGCAGTTTCTCCTGCCGCGTCGAGCAAAAAATCAATGGCTTTTTCTTCAGGGAGGTGATTTACCAAATATTCCATGCGATAAGGACTCCACCAAGATTTACCCAATTGGTAATTGATGTTAAATTGAATTTCCTTGCCTCGAAGATTTTCTAAAACTTCTCCCAGCGGTCCTAAGGTTCTGAAGAAAAAACTCCAGCCCGCCTCATCCAAAGCAGGATGGAGGTCTTTTAAGGTATGAATGCCATATCTAAGTGCACGGAGATGGGCATTTTGAATATAATATGCCTCATAAGAGGCGTCTTTAGCCCCCAGCTTAGCCGCCTGTAGATTTTGAGCCAACCCTGCATAAGATTCATAATAAGCCTTTTTCAGTTCACCGTACATTTTAGCTACGGTTCCTAAATCTTTGGGAGAGACCGGACCAACCCTTTCTTCCTGTTTTTTTAATTCTTCAGGGGTTTTGGGCATTAAAAGCGATGGCGTTTCTCTTATTGGTCTTTGGGTGGCGAGTCTTGTGTAAGAAGGGGGCTGAATTGGTTTTGCGATCCTTTGGGCTTCGGGTTTTGGCTGAATTACTTCAAAGATGACTTCGGTTGGGTAACTAACACCGTAATTTTCAATTGCAATTTGTTTGGCTTCGCCTTCTGAATTGACCGTTACCCATCTCCCGTCAGGAAGTGCTACGCGATATTCTTTTCCCTCACCTAAAGAAGGACGGCTGGGTTTTCGCGGATAGGCAGGTGAGACGGTTGTCGTTCTTGCCGGAGGCTGGGGTGGCTGGGCAACTTTATATTCCACGCCCTCAATGACATTAGGCGGAGAGCCACCCGAAGGGGATTCCTCAGTTTCGCTGTCTATATCAACGATTCTGCTGGGAGGAATAATACTAGCGCTTCCTAACTGTGGTTTTTTCTTGTCGGCCATACTCCTAAACTATAGCAAAAGAGGTATGGTTTGGAAAGCGGATTGGTGTAAAACTTGCCTTAAAACACCGGATAAAACGGGGATTTTTTAATTTTTATTCCTTCCTCTTCAATTTCACCGATAAAATCTTTTACTTTGTCTTCGTGAAAAAAGTGCCATCGGGAAATTCCACCAATAACTGCTACAGTTGCGACCAACGACCATAATTGTAAAAAGGGTTTCAGGGTATGACTAGAGACCCAGCTTAAAAAGGCACTGCTCGAAAACAGAACTAAAAAAACCAAAGTCAAAATGCCCGCCATTCTACTGCGGGCTTTCTTTTCCTGGTGGGCCAAGGAATCTTCCGGCGGGACAGGGAAAAAGTCGGACTGTGTTTGCGGAAACGGTCTGGTCATCATTTTCTGTAACTCTTGTACTTCCCGATCAGAAAGACTTACCTGTCCGGTGTTTTGGCAAATTGCACAGCCCTTACCTCCGCAGTTTGGGCAAACATATGTTTGGGTTGGCATATATTTAAAAATTAAAATGTAAAAAGTAAAATGACAATTTAAATTTTTTCTCTATCATTTTTTATTTTTGACTTTTGCCTGTCCTTCCGACAGGCGGGCATTTTTAATTAAACTCCCAGTTCCTTTTCTCCCCACAATATATCGTCTCCTGGCTTAATCCTGCCCTGCAGGATTTGTTGGGCGAGCTCGTCTTCTATTTTTTGCTGCACAAGCCTTTTTAGGGGTCTTGCACCGTATTCGGGAGAGTAGGCGGTTTGGGCAAGTTTTCCTAGAGCTTCTGGTGTTAAGGAAAACTTAATATTTTGTTCTGATAATCTTTCCTGAACCTTTTTTAATTGGATTTGGGCAATTTTTACGATTGCCTCTTTAGTTAAAGAACTCATCAGAATAATTTCATCAATTCTGTTTAAAAATTCGGGACGGAAATAAGAACCAAGCGCATTCATAATCTGGTCTCTTTTTTTCTTTTCATCTTTTTCGTTGGGGTCAACATATTCGCCGATTTGAATATTGGAAGTCATTATAATAATGGTATTTTTAAAATCAACCGTGTGCCCTTGTGCGTCAGTAAGTCGACCGTCTTCTAAAACTTGTAAAAAAACATCAAACACCTTAGGGTGTCCCTTTTCTATTTCGTCAAGTAAAATTAAAGAATAAGGTCTAAGCCTGATGGGATTAGTCAACTGCCCTCCTTCTTCGTATCCTACGTATCCTGGAGGGGCCCCCAAGAGCCGATCGGCAGTATGAGACTCGGTGAATTCACTCATATCCAGTCTTACCATCGCACCCTCACTGCCATATACCAATTTAGCTAATACTTTTGCCAGTTCTGTTTTTCCCACACCGGTTGGTCCGAGAAGCAAAAACGAACCAAGAGGTCGTTTGGGATCTTTTAAGCCTGCCCGCGAACGGCGAATTACATCAGCGACTTCTTCTACTGCCCGATCTTGACCAACGACAAACTCTTTGATTCTCTCTTCCAGCCCGAGTAGATTTTTCGCTTCTTCTGCGGAGAGGTCGGTTAAAGGGATACCTGTCCGTTGGGAGATAATTTTTTGAATATCTTCTCTTAGCACTTTATCCTTGTTTTTAATTTTTACTTCAGAGGAAGCTTCGTCCAGAAGATCAATAGCTTTATCGGGAAGATAACGGTCGGTAATATATCTCTGAGAAAGTGTAACGGCCGATTTAACGGCCTCAGCGTCGATAGCGACTTGATAATGATTCCCCAATTTTTTAGCAACTGCAGAAAGAATCTTAATCGCACTTTCGGTGTCGGGTTCGGCAACATAGATTGGTTCGAAGCGACGAGAAAGCGCCGGATCTCTTTCTACATATTGACGATACTCTGTCGGTGTGGTAGCGCCGATGGTATGTATCTCCCCTCGGGCAAGTGCGGGTTTTAAAATATTAGCCGCAGACATCGAACCGGCCATACCCCCGGCGCCAATTAGCATATGCATTTCATCTACAAACAAAATCACATTTCCCGCCTTTTTAATTTCGTCAAGTAGAGCAGTAAATCTTTTTTCCAACTCTCCTTGGTATTCAGTTCCAGCCAAGACCGAAGTGAGATTTAAAGAAAGCACTTTGACATCTTTTAAAACCGGAGGTACTTGCCCGTTAATTATTTTTTGTGCCAATCCTTCTACAATCGCCGTTTTTCCTACTCCCGCCTCTCCGATTAATACGGCATTACTTTTAGTTCTTCTGGCCAATACCCTGATCGTTTGTTCGATTTCTATCTCTCTACCGACAACCTCATCAAGTTGTCCGTAGCGTGCTCGTTTCGTCAGGTCCAGACAAAACTGGTCAAGGGTGGGTGTTTTTTCCAGTGAAAGGTTTCCGCCCGCCATTTGCGTTACTACTTTTCGTGCCTTATCTATATCAAAAAAAGAAGGAAAAATAACAGAACAAGCCAAAAAGAGATCGTAAAGGCTAACTTCTGCTCGATTAAAAAGAAAACTTTCACTATATGCAGAAAAAATTATTTTTTTTAATTCTACGGAAAACACCACCCTGTCTTGATGAGCCTGATGATTAATATCTGTAGAATCCTTTAGTCCTACAAAAAGCTTTTCTTCTAAACTTAGCTGTTCCAGGACCTCTTTAACTTCCTTGCTTTTTAAAAGAATTTTTAGGAGGTGGTAGGGCGTTGCCTGTGTAGAATTTTGTTGCGCCGCCAATAAAAGAGTTTCGGCCAAAACCCGCTTAGTATCGTCGTTGTATAAAGAAGTGATATCCAGAGAGTTGGTTGACATATAAGTTAATTTTCCAATTTACTAGTTTTCCTAATTTTCCAATAAAGTTTCAATTTTACAATTATCAAATTTTGGAAACTGAAATTTGAACATTGATATTTGTTTAGAAAATTCGAAAATTATGAAAATTGTAAATTATAAGTTGCCAATTATTCCCCACAAAACAACGATTAGAATTAGTCC
>JACQHK010000058.1 GCA_016199065.1 Candidatus Microgenomates bacterium
TTGGCAAAACTCATATCCATTACCTCTGCCGGGTGACCTTCTGCAGCTGCTAAATTTATTAACCTTCCTTCTCCTAATACATAAATCTTCCTAAAGTAAATCCCGCGCACTGGAGTGCGGGATTTACTTACCTTTAAGGAATATTCTGTTACAAAAGGTCTGACCTGCTTTTTTGCCGAAGCAGTTTTCTCCAGTTTATCAAGCGCGATTTCGACGTTAAAATGACCGGAGTTGGCCAGAATGGCGCCTTCTTTCATGGTTTTAATGTGGTCTATGTCAATCACATTCTTGTCTCCGGTGACTGTCACAAAAATATCTCCTTGAGGCGCAGCCTGTTTAATAGTCATAACCCTAAATCCATCTAGAACAGCTTCTAAGGCGCGGACAGGTTCCACTTCACAAACTATCACGTCAGCTCCCATACCCTTTGCACGTTGAGCGATTCCTCTTCCGCAGTATCCATAACCGCAAACTACAAATTTTTTACCGGCCAATAAAATGTTAGTTGCTCTCATAATTCCATCAATAGTCGATTGTCCCGTTCCGTAACGATTGTCGAAAAAATGTTTTGTTTGACTTTCATTTACTGCCAACACCGGAATTTTTAAGGCTCCGTCTTTTTCCATCGCTTTTAGCCTGATGACGCCGGTAGTCGTTTCTTCGCTTGATCCTATGACTTGTGTCAATTGATTCTTTCGCTCCTTATGGAGAAGACTGACCAGATCTGCACCATCGTCCATGGTTACATTTGGAGAAAAATCTAGGACCTCGTTTAAATGTCGGTAATATCTTTTGGTATCCTCGCCCTTGATGGCAAAAGTATTTATTCCGTAATCTTTGGCCAGAGACGCAGCAACTTCATCTTGTGTCGAAAGAGGATTTGAGGCACAAAGGGCAATTTTTACACCAACTGATTTTAAGGCAATTAATAAATTGGCCGTTTCGGCAGTTACATGTAGGCATGCACCCAATCTCACTTGTGAAAAATCTTTACGTGATTTAAATCTTTGGGCAATTAATTTTAAAACCGGCATGTTGCGACCTGCCCACTCTATGTGCAGTTTTCCTTCTTTAGCAAGAGACAGATCTTTCACGTCATATTTCATAAAACCCCCTTTAGAAACGCTTAGTGAATTTATGAGCTTAGCGTTTCTTAAGCCCCGCCGAAGTGAAGTTTCATTTGCGTGGACCTGTCTGTGCAGGCAGGCGTAGTCCTCGAAATGAACCTGAACGAAGGAGGGCCATCAATTAAATTTCTAAAGTTTCTCCAAAACACTCTTTGTACCTGGCTTTAAATTTGGCCAAATTGAACCAATGGTTTGTAGTACCGTATTTTTCAATGGCATAAGAAGCCGTCAAACTACCCATCTTCCCGCAGATTTCTAAGGGAAGTTTTTTTAAATAGCCTTTAATAAAACCGGCCCGATAAGCATCGCCTGCACCTGTCGGATCAACAATCTCTCTTGGTTTAACGGGCGGAATGGAAATTTTCTTTTTTTTATTTTCAATAAGTGATCCCTTTTCTCCAAAAGTGGTAATCAACAAATCAACTATTTCTGTCAAATCGCCATTACTTACCGAAAGTCGTTTCTTAATAACTTCAATTTCGTAATCATTACCAATTAAGATATGTGCACCATTAACACTTTTTTGTAAATCTTCATCGGAAAAACGAGGAAGTTGCATTCCCGGATCAAAAAGATAGTCGATACCCAGGCTTTGCGCCTCCCGGGCGTATTTAACCATGGCAGAAACTTCTGTTGGGGCAATAATGACAAAGTCGGATGATTTAGGATCGGCGCTCTCGATTGATAATTCGGATGCGTGTTTCATTGCTCCCTGATAAAAAGCCCCGATTTGATTATCGGCACGATCTGTAAAGACAAAAAATGATGAAGTAAATTCAAAAGGAACCGCCCTGGTAAGTTGGGTATCTACTCCGGTTTTTTCCAACCAGTAACGATATTTGGCAAAATCTTCGCCCACCGTGGCAATAAGCTTGGGCTTCTCTCCCAGAAGAGCCAGATTGTAGGCAATATTAGCGCCGGTTCCGCCACGTTCTTTTTTGAGAGTATCGACTTGAAAAGAAAGATTAATGACGTGAATTTTTTCCGGAAGAATATGGTCAGCATACCTCCCCGGAAAATCCATTACGTGGTCTATTGCCACTGATCCTGCCACCAATATCATAAGACAATTTTCTAATTTTCTAATTTTCGAGTTTTCAAACAAAAAATCAATTCTCAGTGTTCTGAAAATTGAATCTTGAAAATTTATTTGAAAATTGCAAAATTGAAAATTGGAAAACTGTTTTTCTACTCTACTACTAACTCAAAAACTTTTCAATAACCTTTGCTACGCCATCTTCGTCAACTGTCGGTGCAATGTAGTCAGCTATTTTTTTCAAGTCGGGTACGGCGTTACCCATTGCTATTTTTAAACCGCCGGCTAATAGTAAGGGGAAATCGTTATAACCATCACCAACCACAATAGTTTGAGCCAAAGGTATTTTTGTTAATTCGGAAAGTTTGGTCAGACCGGAAAGCTTACTGACAGTTTTATCGGTGATGTCTCCTGAACCTCCGCCGTGAAAACCGGTTACCGAACGGACAAAATGAATATCTTCTACAAACTTTTCCAACATCTTTTCAATAACTTGATAATCTTTGTCATCACGACAACCCATCACTGTAATTTTAGGAGTGGCAAGTTGTGTTAATTCAGAAAGGGAAAAAGCGGCTTCCTGAATATGAGGAGGAAGTGGCTCCAAACCGAAGGCCTGATTAATTTTCTTTTTGAGAGTTGAATCGAAATAATAGCGATTATTAATACTTACTAAAAACGGCCAGGAAAGTTCATTTTTTAATATTTTTATTAAACTAAGAGCTACTTTTTTTTTCAAATGCTTTTCATAGACTATTTTGTCTTTCTGCGGATCGACGATCACTGCTCCGGCGTCGGAAACCTGCAGGGAAGTTAAGCCTAATTGATCGATATACTTTATATAGCTATTGTAGGTTCTACCTGAACAGAGGCTGACAGAAATCTGCTTTTTAATCTTTAAAATCGCTTTTTTGACTTTGGGTGAAATTTCCAAACTTCTGTTAATTAACGTTCCGTCAACGTCTAGAACCAGAGCTTTATACTTCGTCATAGAAATCAGGTTTAATAAATTTTGTTAAAGCGAAAATTAACATCATCTCGTAGGCTTTTTGCCGAGTTAACAATCCTCCGGTCAAAATTCCGATCGCTCCCATTTTTCTCTTACTGTTTTTAATACCGGTCTTTTCGTCCATTACTTCACCCAATTCTTTACCTTTTAAAATCTCTTTTTCAATAGATATTGTTATTTCCATACCCCCGCCGATTCCTAAACCTGTTTTCCCCTTTTTGTCTACCACCGCACACCAGGGGATGTTAAAAAAACCAAAGGGTTTTATTTCACTTACGGCACCCTCCAGACCAACTCCAAAATCGGCATCGATTTTTATTCTCGCCTTTTGTGCACGGTTGATTGCTCCTTTAATTGATTCCTCTGTGCCAATGGGCTGATCGGAAACTCCCGAGGATACCTTGACGGGTATTACTTGAGAACCTGGCCAGATCTTTTCCACCACATTTTTTACAGCATTAATTTTTACGGGATTATCTGACCCAACGGCAATCAACATAATATTAATTTTCTAATTTACAAATTTTCTTAATTTTCAAAACAAGTTTCAATTATATAATTTTCGATAATAGATCATTGATTTTTGAAAATTAATTAGAAAATTGTGCAAATTAAGAAAATTGAAAATTATTTCAGTAGTCCTCCCAACCCTCCACTCATCGTTGCCAGTTTTTTAGCAGCCTCTTCCTGGGATTTCTTGATAGCCTCATTTATAGCTTCTACTAAACCGTCTAAGTTTTGTCCGCTTTGGTCTTTTATATATTGCACTTTCTGATCACCGGTGATTTGTATTTCATAGCCGTTCCGGTTAATCGTGAGAAACTGTCCGGACAATTCTTTCTGAATTGCCATTGCCTGATCTCTCATGGCTTTTAAATCACCCAAGCCTTTTAGTGGATTAAACATATAAGTTTCCTTTCTCTGTCATATTTGACATATATGTCTTATGTGACAAATTAATTATTAAATATCTCGTTTGCTAAATCTGCCAAGTCGGGACCGGAAGTTTCTTTTTGCTCAAACACTGCTTTCTTTCTCTCTTTAAGGATAATGGTCACTTTCACTTCCTGCCCCAAAACCTTGTTCATGCATTCGTTAAGAATCTTTAGGATTTTTACGTCCATCAGTTTATCCTTATGAAATTTATAAAAAACACCCAGTATTAAAGTGTTATGGGAAAATTCCTCAATTTCGCAACTTCTTAAAAGAGCCTCCAGCGAGTGGTTGAACGACCTTACCATTTTTAAAACTTCCTGCCAATTTTTCTTAAATTCCTCCTCGGAAAATTCCACAATCTGTTTTTTCTCTTTAATAAAATCCTCATCTTCTTGTTTTTCCTCGCTTACGTTTGTTATTGCTTCTTCCTTTACCCGTGGGGATGTCTTTGGGATTGAACTGTTTTTATTCTGATCCCGGCTTTGGGAATCTTCGTCAGAATTTTTAACCGGAGTTTTATCAAGACACCACTCCATAATAAAAAGCTCCAACGGCAATTGCGTTAAATTCGCAAATTTCATCTCCTCTTCACATTTAAGAAATCCTCTGATGAGACCTTTTAATTGGTGTGA
This sequence comes from Candidatus Microgenomates bacterium, assembly GCA_016199065.1. GTDB lineage: Bacteria > Patescibacteriota > Microgenomatia > JACPZF01 > JACPZF01 > JACQHK01. Next base: position 4,741 of record JACQHK010000058.1, read on the forward strand.
TTCTATGACTAACTCTCTAGTTTTTTCTTTAATCCCGCTTTGTACCAACAACAATTCTTCCAACAACGAAAGCACATCTTTTACGAGAAGGTAAGGGTCTTTTCCGGCTTCTAAATAATCTCTTACTAATTCCAGGGCGTTCTTTTCTTCATAATTGGACAGATATGTCACCAGGTACAGGGTATAATTCTCGTCGGCTAAAGACAATGTTTCTAAAACAATCTCACGGCTTATCTGATCGCTTGAGGAAGCTACCATGTCCAACAAAGAAACTCCATCACGAAAACCTCCTTGAGAATTTTCGGCAAGAAGTTCCAAGGCATCTTTCTCAATCTTCAATTTTTCTTTTTGGGCAATCTTGGTTAAATATTCTACTATGTCAATCTTTTTAGCCTTCTTAAAGTCAAATTTTTGACAGCGGGAGATAATTGTAGCAGGCAGTTTTCGTGGTTCGGTCGTACATAAGATAAACACTACATGCAGCGGAGGTTCTTCAAGTGTTTTTAAAAGTGCGTTAAAGGCTTCCGGAGTAAGCATATGAGCCTCATCGATAATGTAGACTTTAAATCTTCCCAATCCGGGAGCCAGTTTTATCTTTTCGCGTAAATCCCGAACATCATCAATTCCCCGGTTAGAAGCGGCATCAATTTCTATTACATCCAAAAACGTACCTTCAGTAATGGCCAAACACGTTTCACACTTATTACACGGTTCGTCAAACTTCTTGCCGGGCGTAGCCTTGGCGGAGGTCCGATCGCAATTTAAAGCTTTGGCTAATATCCTGGCAGTAGTTGTTTTTCCGGTTCCTTTCGGTCCGCTAAAAAGATAGGCATGAGAAATTTTGCCTTGTTTAAGGGAAGATAACAATACTTCTTTAATATTTTCCTGACCTGCTAGTTCGGAAAACGTCTGCGGACGGTATTTGCGATAAAGAACAACCATAAAAATTAATTTACAATTTACAATGTACAAGATTTATTAAACCATCTTCTTATTAATTGTAAATTATACATTGTACATTTACTCATCGTGGTGTATTCCCAATAAGTGCAATAAACCATGTTCTACTAAATTGTTAACTTCTTCATCGACTAACAAATTATGCTCTGCTGCCTGACGTTGCGCCTGAGGATACGAAACAACGATGTCACCCAGACGAAGAATATTTTCATCTGGGCCTTGGTGAAAATTAACATTCTTATTACTATTCTCGAGAATCCGGCTGGCCGGAGCAGTAGGATTTTCACCGGAAAATTCGTGTAGGGGAAAAGATAAAACATCTGTCGTACCTTCTTCATTAAGATATTTTTCGTGAAGTTCTGTCATTTTTCTGTCTCCTATAAAACTAACAGAAATCTCCGCGTTGGTGGTGATCCCCTGATTATTAAGGGTTTGATTAACAATGTTTTTAATTTTTTTGCGATTGATAGGAAAATGTGATTGGCTGTATACGAAAATCTTGTGCATAAGTAATTCAAAATTTATGAAATAAATTTAGAATTAGTTTTCAATTTACATAATTTTCGTAATTTTCGAAAATTGAGCTATGAAAATTCTTTAGAAAATTGTAAAATTTGAAAATTGGAAAATTATTTTTTACTAAGGACTTCTTTGACCACTTTTGAAATCAAACCCCCATCGGCCTTTCCTCGAAGTTCTGTCATCACTGCCTGCATTGCTTTTCCGAAATCCTTTTTTTCTGTTTGGGGTAAATGATTAACCAAAAATAAAACCCGTTCTCTGATCTTCTCTTCACTCAAATCCTGCGGTAAGTATGTCCTAATGAGTATCTGTTCCTGCTCTTCTTTATTGGCAAGATCCTCTCTTTTACCCTGCCGATAAAGCTCAATTGATTCTTGGCGTTTTTTCGCCTCTCTTTTTAAAACAGCAATAATTTCATCCTCTGACAAATCGTGCTGTTTAGCAATTTTTTCGTACGACAACGCCGACAACAGAAGACGGAGGGTTGAAACCTTCGCACTTTCTCCCTTCTTTAAGGCTGAATTTAAATCTTCCCGCAATTTACTTAAGATCATATGTCAGATATGTCATATATGTCTAATAAGACATATGCTTTTTAATATCTCGGTCTTCTCTTTATTTTCTTCTTCTTTTCCTGTTTTTTTAGTTTTCGCCAAAGGGCTGGCTTCATGTAGAATTCGCGAAGCTTTAACTCCTGCAAAATTCCTTCGGCCAGAACCTTTTTATTAAATTTTCTGATCACCGAATCTGAAGAATCACCCGGCTGTGCTTTAACAACAATCATGATTTAAAAATACACCTCCTTTGATAGCGATTAGAGGTTAGGACGCTATATACGTTAAGCCCTAAACGCTATTAACCTTATTAGTCCACCCGCCCAATAAATGTAGGTGGAGATGATAAACGATCTGTCCCGAATCGGGCCCGTTATTGATTACAACCTTATATCCTTTTTTAGAAATTTCTAGTTTTTTAGCCAGGTCTCTAGCTATTAAAAGTAATTTACCCAGTAAAACCTGATGATCGTCTTCTGCCTCGGTTAATGAGGAAAAATGTATCTTGGGAACAATCAGGACATGAACGGGCGCCATCGGATTAATGTCTTTAAAGGCCACGATATTCTCATCCTCAAATACTTTGGTTGAAGGTAACTCTCCTTTAATTATTTTGCAAAAAATACAATCTGCCATAAATTCAAATTTTCTATTTTCCATATTACATTCAATTTCTTATTTTTTCATTTATTAAATTTTAAATTAAATAAATGGTAAATGAATGAAAA
>JACQHK010000057.1 GCA_016199065.1 Candidatus Microgenomates bacterium
AATGTACAATTTACAATAAATAAGCGATTTGTCTTATAAGTTTGATAAAACAAATAAGTCAGATAAGAAAGACCCTTCGGGAGAACGCTGTTAATAATTTAACGATCTCATAATGAAGAATCGTTTGTAACGAACAAATATAAAACTTTACGATTAAGATTAAGGTTTATAGCAAAATATAAATTATTGCCAAGGGATTCATTGAGAGTTGCCCTTGCAAATACAAATTAGGAAAGATCGTTGTGAAGAAAACGTAGTTTTAGACCCATTTCGCCGAGGTGGTGGAATTGGCAGACACGCAGGGTTTAGGACCCTGTATCCTTAAACAAGATGTGCAGGTTCAACTCCTGTCCTCGGCACCATGTAGTAATTTCTTCGCAAAATAAACGCGGTACAAACGTTTAATTTACAGAATTATTACGTTTTACATATCAGTTAGCTGAACATATGTTTGACATCATCAATTTTATCTTGATTAACATAGTTTATCAGCCTTTTTTTAACCTCTTGGTAGTAATTTATTATTTACTTCAGAGAATAAATTCTGCTGCCGATATGGGAATGGCGGTAATTCTCTTTACAATCGTTTTCAGAATTATTATCCTTCCTCTTTCCTTAAGCTCGTCTGAGACGGAAAAAGAAAGAGAGGAGATGTCTAAAAAACTGGACGAGGTAGCTCATCTGTACAAAGGAAACCCGGTACTCTTGAAAGCCGAAAAGAGAAAAGTATTTCACAGTAACAAGCGGGTGTTGTTTGCGGAAATTTTAGATGTCGGCATCCAGGTGTTAATTGCCATAATGCTCTATCGTATCTTCTCTACCGGATTGGAGGGAGCTGATTTTCATTTGTTGTACCCTCAAGTTCCACCCCCTTCTGAACCATTTAATTTGGTATTCTTGGGCAAATATGATTTAAGTCATCCTAATCTTTTTCTAAATATTATTAATAGCCTTGTTATTTTTCTTGCTGAGGCCTTAAACATTGCCAAATCCGGCCGCCCAGCCAATAGAGAAGATAAAATGGCCTTGTTTGTTTTTCCCACAGTCGCTTTTATCTTTTTTGCCTATATGCCTGCGGGTAAAAAACTTTTCGTTATCACCACGATTTGTTTTTCGATTGGTATTATGGTTGTACAACTTGGTTTGTTCTGGTATCATAAACTTAAAGATAAGATGAACGCGGCCTTTTACAGCCGCGTTAAACAATAATTAACGGTGATGCTTGAAGCATAAAATATGGCTGAACTTGATAAGCTTCTGGTAGGTTTTCTGGTAGACGAAGTCGTTGGTGGCTTCTTTATTTCCGTCCCCCCGGGTCATATTGCCTGTGTTTATGATCGGGGAAGAGGTGTTTTAAAAAAAGTTTGGGGACCTGGGCTGCATCTTAAAATACCTTTTTGGCAGGTAGCCAAACTTTTTAACGCCCAGGTTCTTGAGTATACAATTCGGCATGATTTTGACTTGACACTAAAAGAAGCTCTGGGTGATGAGGCCATAAACGCTGCTACCAGCGATAATAAACTTATTTCCGTAGAAGGTTCTATACTATTTCATATTGCCAAGGATAACGCACCCTCTCTCTGGGAAAATGTGGGCGATAATTTCGTTTCTAAAGTAGTTAGACCAGTATCGCGTAGTAGAATCAGAATAGTTTTGGCGGAAAATACCTCCACGGAATTAGCCAATCACCGGACAGTTATTGAAAATAAGATTAAAGAAGAGTTAAATAAAATGTTTACGGAAAAAGGGCTAGTCTGCGATGGAGTTTTGCTCTCCGATGTTAAATTTTTAGCAGAACATTCTTCCCGCCAACTCGAAAATATAGTAACTCAAGAAGAAAGTGTAGTTTTTAAAGAAGATAAAAAAGAAAGCTCTTAAATCTGCCGTGAAATATTTTATTTTAAGAAATATTCTATTTGTTCTTCTGGCTCTGTTTATTTTTTCTACTGTAGCTTACGCAGACTACGCGGGAACTTACCAATCATATGTCAATTTGTACGATACCTATCGTCAGGCGGAACGGTCTTACGTTACCTCAAAAAATAAATATTTAACTTACCAAACGTTAACTGCCGAACAGGAGGCCTTGAATAACGGTAAAAATTTCTTGAAATTAAGAGATCAACTGGTAATTTTATACCTTAAGCTACTCTATGACCGCGTCAACGAAAGCGGAGGATACACCACAGATGAGAGAAATTTAATTTTTAATAAGATAAATGTAGAAACCAGCTGGCTAACCGAACATCGCACAAAATACGACAGCTCATCTACTCTAAAAGATCTACAGAGACTTTCAGACCAGATGCAAGATCGTTATTTAAGTTTAATTCGCTATATTGGTTTACAGACTGCCGGAGGAATTTTACAAAATAAACTGACGGTTTTAACCACACTTCTGGAAGATCTTTTAAATCAAACAGAAGCACAACTTACCCGAGTAGCAGAATCAGGCAAAGATACAACCGTTTCGCAACGCTGGTTATTGGAAGCGAAGAATAAATTGTCATTGGCTAAAGAAAAACAAGAAGATGCAAAACAAATTTTTGGCTCCCTGCATGGACAGAATCTGATTACAGATTACAATCAGGGAGCTTTTTATCTTAGCGAATCTAATCAATATTTAAGAGAAGCAAACTTTTACCTTTCTGAAATTATCAGACTTACCAAAGGAGAGTAACAATGGAATTTGAAGAGCAAGGGATGCCCTCCCAGGAAAAAATAACTGAAACACCAAGTTTCTTACAAAACCACTTTAAACTTATTTTGGTTTTAGGACTATTTCTTTTGGTCGCTATGCTTTTGACAACGGTCCTTATCCCTAAAAACCCATCAGTTACGCAACTTCCCAAACCTAGTATAATAACTCCTCCTGTGGTGATTGTGACTGCCACGCCGCCACTTGAACCTTCACAATGGGCAACAGACGCGGCAATTTTGCAAATTGATGAGCAAAATAAGAACCTGGCCGAAGAACTGCTCAATGTTGATTTAACGGAAAGTCCGCTTGCTTTACCAAACATTGATACAAATGTTACATTTGAAAAATAGAAAGGACTCATATGATTGTCAAAGTAAATAAACTGCCTGATAGCGCCGTTGAACTAATAATTACCCTCGAGTGGGAAGAAATTAAAAAGGTTTATGAAGAGATGCTTACGGATGTAGTAACCAACGCTGAAATTAAAGGATTTAGAAAAGGAAAAGCACCTCGTGATGTTGTAGAAAAAAATCTTAATCGCCAATCGTTTTTCGAGGAAGTACTTAAAAAAGTAGTCTCAGATTCATACAGTAACGCCATCGCTCAGGAAAACATAAAGCCAATTATTTATCCTAAGGTAGAGGTGATAAGTGCCGAAGAAAATAAACCTTGGGAGTTTAAAGCAACCACTAGTGAGTTTCCGGAAATTTCCCTGGCTAACTATAAGGAAGAATTGGCTAAAAAGAATGCCGGAGAAAAGATATGGATTCCAGGTAAAGAAGAAAAACCAAAAGAAGAAGATAAGAATACCAGGTTAAATAAAAATTTGGAATTTATTATTGGTAATTCCCAATTCGGCATAAGCGAACTTCTGATTGAAGACGAGGTTAATAAATTGCTTTCCGAGCTCCTTGCGGAAATTAAAAAATTAGGCCTAACTCTCGACCAATATTTGATTTCTACGGGTAAAAACGCAGAAGGACTTCGGGTGGACTACCGTGATAAAGCTCTAAAAACACTACAGTTAGAGTTTTTACTTTCCGTGTTGGCTGAAAAAGAGAAAATAACTGTAAGCGATGAGGAAATTGAAAAAGCTCTAGAGGAGATTAAAGACGAAAAAACCAAGGAAGTCCTTACCAATTCTAAATACCAATTAGCTAGTCTGCTACGCAGACAAAAAACGCTTGACTTTATTGCAGGATTATAGTATATTTCGGCTAGCGCGTATTACTACAGGCTTATTTTTAGAGGTAAAATATGACTTCTAATACAAAAAAACGCAAGCGAAATATTTTAGCAGATAATCCTATAGAAGCGGTTCGCAGTATCGCCTCAGACGTGGGAAACGGAGCCACTGATATGATGGGCGACGTTGCTGAAAATGCCTTTCAACAGATTTTTGGCACACCAGCTTCTAATAATACTCTTTCACCCAACGAAGAACTCAATTTTGACGAATTTTCTCCGCAAACCGATCGTCGCGCGCAAATTCTGGCTTATCAAAAGCAAAGAGAACAAATAGAACGTAACGCTTTTTCCTATCAGGAATCAATCGAAGTTCAAAAAAAGATTCAGGAGCTGCTTTCCGAACTTAAAAAGCTTGCCGCTTCTACTGAAAGTTTGTCACAAGACGTACAAGTTGCCATCGCGGATAAAACTCCGGTTGATCCTGGGAAATATCATTTAAATTTTCTGGAATGGTTGCTTTTGCTTGTTAAGTCATTAAGAGAAAAGGTGGATGAATCGCAAACGTGGCTTGCTGTATTTTCAAGTAAGAAAAAACAACGACAGTATTGGAACATGTTTAAAAAACATGGGACTACTTTTGGACTCTCTCATGAAAGAGTCGTTGCTACACAGACGGGATAATTTCGTTACTATTTACCTCATGCCTTCTAGCCAGAGTATTTCACTTATATTATAATGGTCAAGCATTTATAAGATTAAGAGCTCATAGCTCAGCTGGTAGAGCGTTTCGTTGACATCGAAAAGGTCGGAGGTTCGAGTCCTCCTGGGCTCACAAGAAACTCGTAAAAACCTCAATTCAAGGGGGTCATCCACTTTGAAAGTTAAAGATTGAAACGTTTTGCAAAAGTATAATACTGACAGTTCACACTTTATTATTTAATATTCCCTTATTATAATTTCTATATGGATTGGGTGGAAGATAAACAAATAGAAAAAAGACTCCAGCGGATTCTCAAGTCACCTTTTTTCTCCTACATCAACATCAAAAATATTACTATTTTTCGCAGTTTTGGTTCATCTTCTCGAGCATACGCGCGAATCTGGGGTTTCCCTAGAATTTGGCAGATGGCACTTAATCACAAGCCACACTATATCATTGAGGTTATTTCCGAACATTTTGATAGGCAAAGCTATGAAGATCAAACGAGAACGTTAATTCATGAACTTTTACATATTCCGAAAAAATTCTCCGGCGCGTTGGTTCCTCATCGTGGAAGAGGACATAATAACATAGACAGAAGAATAGTTGAGCAAATTTATCAGCAATATAAAATAAACAGTTAAAATGATTCTTCTTCATGGAGATGACACGGAAAAATCTCGTGCTCATTTGTCTAAAATTAAACAAGACTACGAAGAGATCGTGACATTAGACGGTAAAAACCTTCAACAGTCCGATTTATTGCAGGCTCTGGAAGGAGCTTCGCTTTTTGGCGATAAAAAATTAGTAATCGTAGAGGGATTGTTTTCCAAAAAAAAGGAAGAACAAATTTTTATTTATCTCAAAAATAACTCGTTTCCTAATTTAGTACTTTGGGAGGGTAAGGAAATTACCAAAAGAGACCAAATGCTATTAGGGTCAAAATTTTCTGTTTATTCCTACAAGTTGCCTGCTTTAATTTTTAAGTTCGTTGATCTTGTTGGAACGGGAAAAATTAAAGAAGCTTTAGTTATCTACGATGAACTATTGGAGCAGGTTGCACCCGAAGTTTTATGGTTTATGCTGGTAAGACAATGGCGTTTTATGCTATTAGCTAAAAAAACCGACGAAGAAGAACCCTCGGATTTTCAAAGACTTCAGGTATGGCAGAAGGCTAAATTGACACAAAATGGTAAAGCTTATACACTAGATAAACTAAAGGCCTTCTACCGCCAACTTCTTCGGATCAGTTACCGTGAAAAAAGCGGAGCGGCTAATCTTCCCTTAGAAAAACAGCTAGAGATGCTTTTGCTATTTGAGTTAAGTAAATAATAAATTATGTCCGATATCTTACAAACGATGTTTCGAGAGTATGACATTAGAGGCATCGTAAACGAAGAGGAATTAAACGATAGCTCCGTGGCGCTTATCGGTAAGGCCGTAGGATCTTACTTTAAAGAGAACGGTATTGAGCAGGCAGTGGTGGGACACGATTGCCGAATAAGTTCCCCAAGATTTAACGAGATTATTGGCCGTTCATTAAAAGAAAGCGGAATTGATGTTATCGATATAGGAATGGTGTTGGTACCCATTTTCTACTATTCCCAGTATTTATTTTCATGCAAGGGAGGGGTATATACCAGTGCAAGTCATAATCCCGCACAATGGAATGGTTTTAAAATCACCAAGGATTATTCTACCACTCTACTCGGACCGGAAATTAAGGATCTTTTTCAAAGAATTAAGGCGGAAAAATTTATACAAGGCCAAGGTAGTTATCGAAAAGAACAGGCCATAGAACCATATGTTAACGATTTATTAAAGAAAATAGGACCAGCTCCAAAAAAACTGAAAGTAGTAATTGATGCTGGCAATGGGACAGCTGGCCCGATCGCTCCCAAAGTATTTGAAAAGGCCGGATTTGAAGTGATTAAATTGTTTTGTGACATTGATCCTACCTTTCCTAATCATGATCCGAATCCTTCTGTACCGGAGAATAAAGAAGATTTGGCAAAAGTTGTACTTTCCGAGGGGGCAGATTTAGGGTTGGCTTTTGATACTGATGGTGATCGTCTTGGTTTAGTTGATGAGAAAGGAACAATCATCGAAGCTGATCAATATTTAATATTATTGGCAAGACAGGTTTTAGAAACGAAATCTGGTGAAAAGATTATCTTTGACGTAAAAGCTACTCAGGCGCTTTTTGATGATATTTATTCCCATCAGGGCCTGCCCATTATGTGGAAAACTGGACATTCATACATCAAGGCTAAATTAAAGGAGGAAAATGCTGCCTTGGCCGGGGAAGCATCAGGTCATATTTATTATCGAGATCAATACGGTTTTGACGATGCCCTTTTTGCTGCTTTAAAACTTGTTTCATATGTAAGTTCGAAAAATCAATCACTTTCTCAGCTTTTAGCTTCTCTACCTAAATACGTTAGTACACCGGTTTACAATGTCGATTGCCCAGATGGCGTAAAATATGAAGTGGTCCGCAAACTGACAGAGGATTTTAAAAAGGATTACGATGTAAATGAGATAAATGGTGCGCGAGTAAACTTTCCTTCAGGTGGATGGGGTTTAGTCAGGGCCTCCTCCAATTTACCTGTCTTAGTCTTACGTTTTGAAGCCAAAACTGAAGACGAACTGCAAAAAATTATAGAAATATTTAAGAAGAAATTCACTTTTTATTCCGAAATTGGTAAAGAATGGACTCATGGATAAGACTATGGATGACGTTTTAAAAAGTATTCAATTTTTTTCCAAGCAATGTCTTCAGGCCTGGGAGGAGACGAGGAAGCTGTCTTTAAACACCTCAGAAATAGACAGGCTGGCTATCGCCGGAATGGGCGCTTCGGCCTATGGCTACTATGCCTTACGAGCTTTATTTGATGACCAACTTAACGTTCCGGTAGTTCTCATAAACGATTATCATTTACCTAAATTTTGTAATGACAAAACTCTGGTAGTTATCATGAGTTTTTCCGGTAATACACAAGAGTGCCTGGCAATATTAGAAAAAGCCTTAGAAAAGGGTTGTCAAACCTTAATAATTAGTTCAGGCGGTAAATTACAGGACTTAACCAGGGAAAAAAATCTTAATAATTACCTTTTCAAAAACCTCTGGAATCCTTCTAACCAGCCAAGATTAGCTTGCGGTTATACCCTTTTTTCCCTCTTTGGGATACTACAAAACTTGGGAATAATAAATCTTCCCGATGATGAAGTAAATAAAGCTTTGAGCTTTATAGAAACACAATTTGGGGAGCTTGAGGGTAATCCAAAGATAAAAGACCTATTACAAAAAATTACCGATCGGCAGCTTTTATTGTTAGCCGGAGAGCACTTATCGGCAAATGTGCATATTTTTCGTAATCAGTTAAACGAAACTTCGAAAATTTTTGCTACTTATGCCTTATTGCCTGAAGCAAATCATCATTTACTGGAAGGCCTTAGTCATCCAAAAACCAATCCGCAAACGTTACATATCGTCTCTTTCCATTCTCAATTTTATACCCCAAAACTTAATAAAAGACTTGTCTTAACCGAAAAGATCTCTGTACAAAACGGAATAAATTTTTCTATAATAGAGGCTAAAGGTAAAAATAAGCTGGAGGAAATTCTTTGGCTAATCCTTTTCAGTTCGTATGTAAGTTATAAATTAGCTTTGATTAATGGGGAAGACCCTAAGAAAATAGAGTGGGTCGATTTATTTAAAAAAGAACTTGCTGCCCAAAATGGTTAAAAAATACGTAGTTTCTTTCTCAGAAGTCGACAAGGAAGATGTAGGTTTGGTGGGAGGGAAGGGTGCTAATTTGGGAGAGATGAGTAAGGCAAAATTCCCTGTTCCACCGGGCTTTATTGTTACCGCACACGCCTATTATTACTTTCTTAAAGAAAACAATCTCTTAGATGAGATTAAAAGAATACTTAAATCTGTTGACGTTGATAAGCCGGATCAGCTTAATCATGTCTCTTTAGCTGTCAAAAAACTGATTGTCAGCTCTCCAATACCACACAAAATATCTAAGTTGATCGCTTTTGAATATGCTAAATTGGCCGGTCTTGGCGTTCTCGACGTGGCAGTGCGCAGCAGCGCAACGGCCGAGGATTTGCCTTCAGCATCTTTTGCCGGTCAGCAGGAAACGTATCTAAACGTTTCAGGCGAAACAAACGTGATACTTAAAGTGCGGGAGTGTTGGGCATCTTTGTTTGAAGCACGTGCCATTTTTTACCGGGCAAAAAATAATTTTGATCATTTTAAAGTCGGGATTGCCTGTGTAATACAAAAAATGATTCAGTCTGAGGCGTCAGGTATTATGTTTACCATCGATCCTGTAACTAACGATAAAACAAAAATAGTGGTGGAAAGTATTTTAGGCTTAGGTGAGTTAATCGTGCAGGGTGCTGTTACTCCTGACCACTATGAAGTGAGCAAGGATAATTTAAAAATCAACAATAAAGTGATTGGTCTTCAGGACAGGAGAATGATTAAATACAAAAACGGCAACAAGACACAAAATTTATCTCCTCAACTTAAAAAAAATCCTAAGGTGTCTGATAATCTTATTCTCCAAGTAGCAAAACTTGGTAAATTAATCGAAAAACATTATTATTTTCCTCAGGATATTGAATGGGCAATTGAAAAAAATAAAGTTTATATTGTTCAATCAAGGCCGATTACCACCATTTCCGCTACGGAAAATAAGAAAGAGGATGCGCAAAAAATTGAAGCTCTCATCGAACACAAACTAAAAACTGTACTTGCCGGTCAGCCCGCCTCACCGGGTATTGCCTCAGGACCAGCCAAAGTAATACATTCAGCCAAAGAGTTAAATCGAATAAAAAACGGGGATATCTTGGTTACCACGATGACTAATCCCGACTATGTTCCCGGAATGAAGCGAGCCTGTGCCGTAGTAACTGATGAGGGGGGTAGGACGGCGCATGCAGCTATTGTAAGCCGGGAATTAGGAATCCCTGCCGTAGTAGGCAGTAAGGAAGCAACTAGGAAACTTAAAACTGGTTTGGTTTATACGGTAGACGGTTCCAAAGGAATAATTTATGCGGGAGGTTTACCAAATGAAGCCAGAAAAATCGTCGACGCTTCAATCTTAAACAACAGTTATTCTCAAAGAGATGTTACAACTCCAAAGATTAAAACGGCCACCAAGATTTATGTCAATCTTGCTGAACCAGAAAAAGCAAAGGAGATTGCCCAAAAAAATGTAGACGGAGTAGGATTATTACGAGCAGAGTTTATGATTTCGCAAATCGGTAAACATCCAAAATATTTTATACACCAGCACAAAGAAAAAGAATATGTTTCTAAACTCGTTGAGGGATTAAAAACCTTCGCTGAAAGTTTTTCACCCAGGCCGGTGATCTACCGTGCCACTGATTTTAAAACTAATGAATATCGTAATTTAATCGGGGGAAAAGATTATGAGCCTCAGGAACCTAATCCCATGCTCGGTTACCGTGGCTGTTTTAGATACATTCACGACCCCAAGGTTTTTGCACTCGAAATTGAGGCCATTAAAACGGTGAGAAACAAACATGGTTTTAAAAATCTTTGGTTAATGATTCCTTTTGTAAGAACGGTTAAAGAACTTATTGAGGTTAAATCTTTATTACATGCAAACGGTTTAGCCCGAAGCTCAAACTTCAAATTGTTAATGATGGTAGAAATTCCCAGTAACGTAATATTGTTAGAAAAATTCATTGAAGCAGGAATAGATGGCGTATCGATCGGCTCTAACGATCTGACGATGCTTATTTTAGGAACTGATCGAGATAACTCGGAAGTCGCCGAAGAATATGATGAAAGAAATGAGGCGGTCTTGTGGGCTTTGGAAAGAATAGTTAAAACATGTTTAAAAAAGGGTATCACAGCCTCGATTTGCGGACAGGCACCTTCGGACTATCCTGATTTGACGGAAAAACTGGTCGCCTGGGGAATAACCTCTATTTCTGTTAATCCGGATGTGATTGATCTTACCCGAGAAATTGTGGCCGCTGCGGAAAATAAACTACTGAAAAAATGATTAACACCAAGCATCATCCCGTCGTATTAGTTATTTTAGATGGATGGGGAATTACCACACCCGGACCGGGCAACGCTATTTCTTTAGCCAAGACTCCCAATATCAGAACACTACAAGCAACCTATCCGCATACAAAATTAACGGCTTCCGGTGAATCAGTCGGATTACCACACGGAGAAGATGGCAATTCCGAAGTAGGACATTTAAACTTGGGCGCAGGAAGAATTGTTTATCAAGATTTACCCCGAATCAATATGGCGATTGCTGACGGAAGCTTTGCGAAAAATACAGCGTTCTTAGCCGCCATCAAACATGTTCAGGATAACCAAAGTGCACTTCACATTTTGACTTTGGTCGGATCGGGAACCGTTCATGCCAGCCTGAATCATCTATATGCTTTGCTTTGGTTTCTTAAAAACTCTAACTTTACCAGACCGCTTTTCTTACACCTTTTTACTGATGGTCGAGATTCGCCTCCAACTTCTGCCGCAAATTTTATCGGAGAAGTAGAAGGATACCTTCATAATCTTCATATTGGTAAAATCGCCAGCGTCATCGGCCGCTATTATGCAATGGACAGGGATAATAGGTGGGAGAGAACTGAAAAAGCCTACGTCGCTTTAGCCGAAGGAAAGGGAGAAACAGCCAATAGCCCGGAAGAGGCTGTTTCTAAGGCCTCACAAAGAGGCGAGACAGATGAATTTATAAACCCTACAGTAATTTTAGAAAATGGCAAACCTGTTGGTTGCCTAAACAATAATGATGCAGTAATTTTTGCCAACTATCGCAATGACCGAACCAGACAATTAGTCAAGGCTTTCGTGATTTCTAATTTTGAAACGATGAAAACCAAAAAAATCATCTACGATCCGTATAAAGATCGCTACTTAAAATCTTTAGAGGAAGAACCTGTCTCTTCCTCAACCAGCACCTTTAAGAGAAACAAAATAATAAGCAATCTTTTTTTCGTTACCATGACCGAGTATGAAAAAGATCTTCCTGTAGAAGTCGCCTTTCCGCCTGAGCACGTCCAGTTTCCCCTGTCTGCTGTTATTTCCTCTTTTAGTTTGAAACAACTTCATATTAGTGAAACGGAGAAATATGCTCACGTAACTTTCTTTTTTAATGGAGGACGCGAAGATCCATATCCGGGAGAAGATCGTGTACACATCCCGTCACCTAAGATCGCCACATATGATTTAAAACCGGAGATGTCAGCCTACGAAATAACTTCGGTAGTCTTACAAAGACTAAGACTAAATATCTATGATTTTATAGTAGTTAACTTTGCCAACGCGGATATGGTTGGTCATACAGGAAAGATAGCAGCAACAATGCGTTCTTGCGAGGTTGTTGATGACTGCTTAGGCAAAATTGTCCATGCAGTGTTAGCTCAAAATGGAGCGGTTGTTATCACTGCCGACCACGGTAATGCCGAAGAGATGATTGACATAGAAACTAATGGCCCGGAAACCTCACATAGCACCTTTCCCGTGCCTGTTATTGTGGTTGCCAAAGAATATGCAAATCATCCCGCCCAACTAAATCAAGGTATTTTGGCCGATATCGCTCCCACAATCTTAAAATTAATGGCCTTGCCCGGCTCTACGGAAATGACCGGACGAATACTTATTTAATTTTTAAATTGTACGTTGTAAATTATAAGTTTCTTTGCTACTATAAAAATTGTCTTATAATGTAGTTATTTTGAGGAGGTTTATGAAAGTTACTCTTTCCGCAATTAAGGCAGATGTTGGATCAGTGGGTGGACACAATAAGCCCAGTCTAAAATTAACCCAGTCTATTATTGATCACGTTGAAAACGAAGGAAAAAAGAAAAAACTAATTATCGACTATAAAGTTTTTACAGCCGGCGATGATAATTTCATCATCATGAGTCATACCAAGGGTGTTAACAATACTGACATTCACCGATTAGCCTGGGATGCCTTTGTGCAAGGTACTGCTATTGCTAAAGAACAAGGATTATATGGTGCAGGCCAAGACCTTTTAAAAGACGCCTTTTCGGGTAACGTGAGAGGCATGGGACCGGGTTCTGCGGAAATGGAGTTCGAGGAAAGACCGTCTGAACCATTTATAGTGTTCATGTGTGACAAAACTGATCCGGGTGTCTTTAATTATCCTTTTTATCGAGGTTTTGCTGATCCATTTCATAACGCCGGTCTTATTTTAGCTCCCGATATGCAGGCTGGATTTGAGTACACAGTAATGGATGTTAACTACACTGAAGCTGACAAGGTAATTACACTTAAAGTGCCAGAGGAACAATACCAGCTCGCTGCACTTTTAAGGGATCCGGAGCATTATGTTATTGAATCAGTGCATTCTCGTGCCAGCGGAGACCAGGCACTCGTCAATTCTACAAGTAGACTACATAATATTGCCGGAAAATATACCGGTAAGGATGATCCTGTGGCTATTGTGCGTACGCAAAAAGAGTTTCCTTCAACCGGCGAGATACTTTCTCCCTTTGCCACTGCTCATTTCGTAGTAGGAGATAATCGCGGAAGCCATAACATTGCCTTAATGCCCTGCAAGCTTGGTTCCATCATTTCTTTTTTCGACGGACCGGCCATGGTTACGGCAGCAGGAATTTGTATACATAATGGAGTTATGACTGAGGCCGTTGATCTTTTTGATCAACCCTTCTGGGATTATGTTAGAAATAAAGCAGCAGAAAAATCCTATTCGCTTCGTGAACAGGGATTTTTCGGAAACGCCATGGCGCCGATGGAGGAATTGGAATATACGGGTGTGATGAAAATCCTGGCCGGGCTTGATAAAAAATTTGTTATTAGGAAAAAGTAACTGTGCCCGATGTCCGAAACTTTCTCAATCCTAAGACTATTGCAGTAGTAGGAGTCTCTCACGATAGTAAAAAAATCGGCAGAATTATTTACTCTCAGCTTCTTCGCAAAAAAAAGAACGTTTTTGGGATAAACCCTAAAATAAGAAGTCTCAATGGTAATAAAATCTATCCCTCTCTGGGTCAATTAAAGACTCCGTGCGATCTTGTGGTCTACGCAGTACCTGCTGATGTAGTTTTAACAGAGTTAGTAAAAGCTGCTCAACTTGGTTATAAAAATCACTTAATCATTTCCGCAGGCTTTGAAGAAGCCGGAGCCATAGGTAAAAATCGAGCAAGAATCCTTAAAAAAATCATCGCGGAGTATTCACTGAATGTTCAAGGTCCAAATTGCCTTGGCAATATCTCCCCGGTTAATAATCTTAACGTTTCTTTCGGCGGATTTCCCAACAAAGGTAATGTTGGCATCATCTCTCAATCGGGAGCAATCGGCACAGCCTTTCTGGACTGGGCAAAACAGGAAGGTTTTGGAATTTCCTATTTTATAAGCTTGGGAAACAAAATTGCTCTATCTGAAAATGAATTTCTGCCTTTTTTAGCAAAAGAAGATAATACGAAAATCATCGGTCTTTACCTCGAAAATCTTGCTGACGGAAAAAAACTCATGGAAATAGCAAAAAAAATTAAAAAGCCGATCGTCATACTCAAGGCAGGTCAAACAGAAGAAGCAAAAATAGCCGTTACTTCACATACCGGTGTTTTGGCAGGTAGCTTTGCAGCACAACACGCGGCTTTTAGTCAAAATAACATTATCGAGGCAGGAAATCTTGAGGAGTTTTTTAACTTGCTTAAAATTTTAAGTTTTGAGTTTAACGAATTGAATTTTGAAAACACGGTGATTCTTACCAACGCTGGTGGTCCAGGAGTTTTGGCAGTGGACTTCTTCACAGAACACAATTTACATTTAAAATCGGTCAGCGATAACATAAAAAAAAATCTAAGACGGATTTTGCCTCCCAGCTCTTCCTTAAACAATCCGATTGATCTTCTTGGCGATGCAGACGTAAACCGTTTTAAAAACGTTATATCTTTATTAAGCGAACAATTAACGAAAATTCTCCTTTTTATTATCCTTACCCCTCAGGAAAACACGGATTTAATCGGTATTATAAAAACCATTATCTCTTTTAGAACCAAGGTTAGGGGAATTTTACTAGTCAGCATTATTGGAGGAAAGCGACGAGAAGAACCATTATCTCTTTTGGCACAAAAACAAATTCCTGCTTTTTCTTTCTTCGAAGATGCAGTTGCCTGTTTGGCTAAAATTAAGACCTACCATGATAATCTTAAAAATTCAAACAGACCTTCTCCTAAACCGATAACCATCAATCTCTCCCAAAAGGTAAAAAAACTCATCAGAAGAGATCTTGGTAAAACAAACTTCCTTTCTGAAGAGTTAGTTCTTAAAATCGCCTCTCTGTATAAATTTCCTCTTCCTCATACCCGCCTCTGCAACAGTTTTAAAGAAGCTGAAATTTTTGCAGACAGATATGGGTTTCCTGTGGTACTAAAAGTAAGTGACCCTTCTATTATTCATCGTAACCTGGCTGGGGGAGTTTTTCTGGATATTAAAACAAAAACGGAGTTAGCAATAAAATATGATATTTTAAAAAACTTAGCGAAAAAAATTATTATTCAGGAAATGATTGTTCCGGAAGCCGAAATTATAGTCGGAGCTAAAAAAAACTCTGATTTCGGACACTTATTAATGTTTGGGTCAGGAGGAATACATACGGAGTATTTAAAAGATGTTAGCTTTGCTGTAACTCCGCTAAGCTACTTAAATATGCTAAGTTTAATTAAGCGAACAAAAATTTCATCTTTGCTTTCCGATAAAAAACTTTTTTGGCCGATTTTTGGTTCCTTAAGCAGCTTCTTGTCCGATTTCCCGGAAATTGAAGAGGTTGATCTGAATCCTATAGTTCTTCGTAAGGGCAAGCTTTATTGTGTAGACTTTAAAATTAAGGTTTAGTATTAAAAACTAGCGTAATTTCGCCCAAGATTTGATTCTTTTGGTAAAAAGAAATTAACTCACTTATTTTTTTTCGTATAACCTCCTGGTGAATTTTAGTAAGCTCGCGGCAAACACAGATTGAGATATCACCAAACTCCTTATGTAGCAGATTTAAGGTCGAGAGAAAACGATGCGGTGCTTCATACAAGATAATTGAGGGCACAGCAATTTTAGTTTTGCTAATAAAAAGTAAGGTCTGGTGAAGATTGTTTAATATCTTCTTCTTTCCTTCTTCTTTATCGGGTAAAAATCCCAGGAAAAAGAAGTTGTTGGTGGGTAAACCGCTTAATTGTAAGCTAGTAATTACAGCAGAAGGACCGGGTAAACAGTCTATATTTATATTCTTCTTAATAGCTTCCCGTATTAAAAAAAAACCCGGATCCGATATCAGGGGAGATCCTGCATCAGAAATCAGCGCCACATCGTAACCTTTTAATAGATGATCTAATATTTCGCCCGTTCTCTTAATTTCGTTTTGATCGTAGAACGAGATGAGCAAGTGTTTGATATTTTCGGAAGAATTTTCTGGGAAAGAAAACAGCTCGCTAATTTTATTTAATAATAAAGAAGTTCTTCTGGTATCTTCACAGGCAATGATTTTTATCTTTACCAAAAATTTAGCCGCTCTCAGTGATAAATCTTCTAAATTACCCAGAGGAGTAGAAACGATAAATAAGGTTCCCGATTTTGTTTGCATAATTTATTATAGCGTTTTTTTAGATGAGTCTGTGATCGTTGTCACAGACAAAATTACCAGACTTTGCGTGTCTTGACAAAGAAGTAGGAAAAATATAAAGTTCTATTTACCCTATTTTTATGCTTAATTCTGATAAAGCTAGGAAAAAAACCTTAAGGTTAGCAATCAATGGGTTCGGTAGAACAGGTCGCGCAGCCACGCGTATTGCTCTGGAAAATCCTCAAATTGAAGTGGTAGCCATCAATTCCAAAGCGGATGCCAAAAATTATGCCTATCTTCTTAAGTATGATTCTCTGTATGGAAGTTACAATCACACAGTAGAGGCAGTAGACGATCATACTATTTCTGTAGACGGCAGAAAGATTAAGGTATTTTCGCAAGATGAAGACAAAATGCCCTGGCAAGGATTAGAGATCGATATTGTTCTTGAGTCCTCCGGAAAGTTTACTAAAAGAGAAAAAGCTGAAATTCACTTACGGGACGGAGCCAAGCGTGTGATTATCGGCGCGCCGGCAAAAGATGACGTTGAAACCTTTGTTATGGGCGTTAGCGAAAAGAAATTTGATCCTCAAAAACACTTTATTGTCAGTAACGCTTCTTGTACTACAAACTGTTTGGCGCCTTTGGCTATGATTCTGGATCGGGAATTGGGAATCGTAAAAGGCTATATGACTACCGCACACGCCTATACCAACGATCAGCGTTTGCATGATAATTCACACAAGAAAGATCTTCGCCGGGCAAGAGCAGCAACCTATTCAATAATTCCTACCTCAACAGGTGCGGCAACAGCAATTGGTTTAGTTTTACCTCAGCTTAAAGGAAAACTCGATGGTATTTCTTTGAGGGTTCCTGTACCTGTGGTCTCGCTTGTTGACTTAACCGTAGAAACTAAAAAGTCTACTACTGCAAAGGAGGTAAATAAACTGTTTTACCAATATGAAAGGGGGGAGTTAAGAGGAATACTTGGTACCTCAGATGAGCCTTTGGTTTCAGTTGATTTTAAAGGAGATTCCCGTTCCTCAATTGTCGACACCCAATTGACTAGGGTGGTAGGAGGTAATTTGGTAAAAGTCTTTTCCTGGTATGACAATGAATGGGGATACGCCGCAAGAACAATCGATTTAGCCCTCTATATGTATCAGCATTCATAACATGAACAAAAAAAGCGTTAGGGAACACGATGTTGCGCGTAAAAGAGTTATTCACCGTGTTGCCTATGATGTACCTCTAAAAGAAGTCAATGGCAAAATGGAAGTTGCTGATGACGCCAGAATTAAGGCAACCCTACCGACTATCAAATATCTCCTAGAACAAAAGAGCAAAATAATCTTGCTGTCTTGGCTTAAAAGACCAAAAGGCCAAATTGTTCCTGAGTGGCGAATGGATCCGGTAGCTAAAAGGCTCTCGGAAATATTAAATAAACCGGTTAAAAAGGTCGACTCGGTTGTTGGTAAAGAAGTTGACGAGGCAGTTTTTACTTTGAAAGAATCGGAAATACTGATGCTTGAGAACGTTCGTTTTCACCCCGGTGAGATAACTGCCGACGATCAATTTGCCCGAGAGCTGGCGAAATTGGGTGAAGTTAAGGTTCAGGATGCCTTCGCCCAAGTCCATCGAGTTCATGCTTCGATTACCGGTATTCCTAAATATCTACCGACCGTTGCTGGCCTATATTTAGAAAAAGAAGTGGATGCATTAACTCCGTTGGTAACCAATCCGGCTCATCCTTTTATCGTCATTATCGGTGGCGGAAAAATCTCCGACAAAATTGATGCGATAGGAAATTTGATCAAAAAAGCTGATTATATCCTGGTGGGAGGCGGTGTGGCTAATACCTTTATGAAAGCCCAAGGCTATGAAATTGGTGATTCGTTTGTAGAGGATACTTTCGTAGACGAGGCCAAAAAAATTAAGAAAGACTTTGTCAAATTTGCAAAGGAACTTTTAGCTAAATATCCATCTAAAATTATTCTACCCATAGATTTTCTGTCAGGCGATAGTTTAAGGGAAGCGAGAAAAACAAAAGTGGTTAAATTAGGAAAAAACAAAATACTGGTCGAAAAACCGTGGGCTCTGTTAGATATCGGTCCGGAAACCATTAAAAAATATGCAGCTTTTATTAAGAGCGCCAAAACCATCTTCTGGAATGGTCCTTTGGGTATGTTTGAAGATGAGCGTTTTGCCCGTGCTACAAAAATCTTAGCTCAGAAAGTGGCTTTAAATAGGAATGTTACAGTCCTGGGGGGCGGAGATACCTTAGCCGCGGCCAGAAAGTTTAATTTAGTAACTTCGTTTACTCATGTTTCTTTGGCAGGAGGAGTAACTTTGGAATTCTTGGCTGGAAAAAGACTTCCCGGAATTGATCTGATTTTAGATAAGGATTAATTATGAAAACGCCTCACTAAACCTACCACTACGCCTTGCACTGTCACGTTCGTAGCATAGATTGGTTGCATTTGTGAGTTGGCAGGCATTAATCTTATTTGATTATCTTCCTTAAAATACCTTTTTAGTGTTGCAAATCCATTCTCTAGTAAAGCCACTACGATATCACCGTTATTAGCTGTCTCTTGGTGCTCAATAACTACATAATCACCGTCTAAAATTCCATCTTCAATCATCGAATCGCCTTTTACTTTAAGAACATAAGCAGATTTCTTTGGATTGATCATGGAAGCGGCGATGGGAAAAGTTGCATCGGGATCAGTATAGGCTTCTAGGGGTTTGCCGGCAGCGATAAAGCCCATGAGGGGTAGTTGAATTTCTGATTGTCCTGCCTGAATGTTTTCATTAACTACTTCAATAGAACGGGAGACACCGTCAGTTTTTTTTAGATATCCCTTTTTAATTAAATACCAGATATGTTCATGAACTGTTGCCGGAGATTTTAAACTGCATCCGTCGGCAATTTCTTGAAGTGTCGGAGAATATCCTCTGCGCTGAATATACTGAACTATAAAGTCTAGAACTTTTCTTTCTTTTTGATATACTACTGGTGTCATAAAGTGACTATACCGAAAATTATCCATAAAAAACAATAGGATAATTTATATCAAAAACAAACAAAATATACTAACCATGAAATTTAAACTTAAATCAGATTATCAACCTTCAGGAGATCAGCCAGAGGCGATTAATAAGTTAGTCACCGGTATAACAAACCAAAGGAAAAACCAAGTCCTTCTTGGGGTCACAGGCAGCGGCAAAACATTTACTATCGCCAATGTGATTGAAGAAATACAGAGACCTACTTTGGTGATCTCTCACAATAAAACTCTAGCCGGCCAGCTATATCAGGAGTTAAGAGATTTTTTTCCGGAAAATGCTGTCTCGTATTTTGTTTCCTATTATGATTTTTACCAACCAGAGGCTTACATTCCTCAAACTGATACCTATATCGAAAAAGAAACCGAAGTAAATGAAGAAATAGATAAATTACGTTTGGCAGCTACCACCAACCTGTTAACCAGAAAAGACACCATTGTCGTTGCCTCTGTTTCTTGTATTTACAATTTAGGCTCACCGGTCGAATACGGTAAGTTTATCTTAGAATTAAGACGAGGGGTAAAATTAACCATCAAACAGGTAATGATACGCCTTTCCGACCTGCAATACGAAAGAAGCGACTTCGGTTTTCATCGCAGTACTTATCGTGTACGAGGTGAATACCTTGATTTATTTCCGGCTTATGAAGATCGGGCGCTCAGAATAATTTTTGCTGACGAAAAAATCGAGAGAATGTACTATTTCGATCCAGTCAGCGGTGAAAGAATAAAACAGGAAGGAATGGAGGAACTTACATCCACGGTAATTTATCCCGCCAAACATTACATGACAGACCCTAAGGGATATCATGATACTTTTACCCATATCAGGGCTGATCTGGAAATCAGAGAAAAAGAATTAATCAAGCAGAATAAGCTCTTTGAGGCAAAAAGGCTTCGACAACGAACTGAATATGATCTGGAAATGATCCAGGAAATCGGTTACGTAAACGGTATCGAAAATTATTCTCGTTACTTTGATGGTCGTAATCCCGGCGATCCGCCCTACACACTTCTGGACTATTTTCCGCCGGATTTTTTACTCGTCATTGACGAATCCCATATGACCATTCCGCAAATTAGGGGAATGTACAATGGCGATGCCTCTCGTAAACAGACGTTAATTGATTATGGTTTCCGCCTACCTTCTGCTCTGGATAATCGACCATTAAAATTCTCAGAATTTTTAACCCGAATTAATCAGTCAGTCTTTGTCTCGGCTACACCGGCAGACTGGGAAATTTCTTTAGCCAAGGAAGAGGATAAAAAATTGTCAGCCAGCGGAATTGTGGAACAGTTAATTAGACCCACCGGACTAGTAGATCCGGAGGTAGAGGTTAGGACAACCGAAAGACAAATTGCTGATTTAATTGAAGAAATTGAAAAACGTGTAGCTAGAAAAGAACGTGTTTTGGTTACCACTCTCACAAAACGCATGGCCGAAGAGCTTGCCAACTATTTGGAGGAAAGGCAAATTAAAGTTAGTTATCTACATAGTGATATTGTCACACTGAGCAGAGCAGACATTCTGGAAAAGTTAAGACGGGGAGAATATGACGTGGTAGTAGGAATTAATTTATTAAGAGAGGGCTTAGACTTGCCGGAGGTATCTTTAGTGGCTATTTTAGATGCTGATAAGGAAGGATTTTTAAGAAGTGAAACTTCTCTTATTCAAACCATGGGGCGAGCAGCCAGACATCTTAATGCTAAGGTAATCATGTACGCTGACGTGATAACTAGGTCAATGGAGAACGCTATTAATGAAGTAAGGAGGCGAAGAAAAGTTCAGGAAGAATATAATATTAATCATAATTTAAAACCAACCGCTATTTCAAAGCCGATCAGAAAAAGACTGGTTGAAGAAACAGAAGAAGAGTATGGACAAAGATCGGGCGATGAATTAGCCGACTTTCTATTAGAAAAAGATGTTAGTCAGATCTTACCTCCCGATCGTAAAAAACTCACTAATAAACTTACCGTCGAGATGAAAAAAGCAGCAGGCGAAATGGATTTTGAACTGGCGGCGAAAATTAGAGATACTATAAAGCTTTTAATGAAACCGAACTAATCTACAGTCTTGGTCTCTTTCATCTTTTCCTTATTTGCTGTAAAATTATTGCTCTTTTTAAGAAACAGTTTATGGAAGAATTTTTTACTATCAAAGGCGCCAGACAGCACAATCTGAAAAATCTGACGCTGAAGATACCCAAAAAAAAATTTGTGGTCTTTACCGGACTTTCCGGCAGCGGAAAATCTTCTTTAGCTTTTGATACCCTTTA
>JACQHK010000056.1 GCA_016199065.1 Candidatus Microgenomates bacterium
ACATTATTCGTTCAGCGGGTAAAAGTTCTACGGTATCCATTTTGTTTGATGTACTCCTTTCTGCAATCCAAGCAAATGACGGCTCTTGTTTTTTTAAAACAGATAGCGCATCTGCTAGATTTTTTCATAAAAAAATCTTACATTGCGTTCCCAGTTTGTATTTAGATCCCCAGGGTCATTCAGCGCCCCGATCGGGGCGTAACGTTTTTGTAAGAATTTGAGAAAATCTTTTTCTTTGGATTGACTCTGGAAGTCTTTGAAGGCATGGCGACAGGTATTGATGCAAGCCTGCCGCGGGGAGGTATGCTTGAATTTCTTTAGGACGCCGTAATTGGGATTTCCTTCGGCTTTTCGTATAGCATCGGCTAGTTTTGCATAGTTTGGGAAGTTAGAAGAACTTTTAAAAGAAGTTTTTTCGCTCGCAAAGGCGAAAGAGGACAGCAAAATAAAGAAGCATGCCATTGAAATTAGGCATGATTTTGGTATTCTATTTGATTTTTTGTTTTTACATAACCTATTATTATCAAATAGGTTACGATAATGTATCTTATGTGAATAATTCATAAGCAAAGCGCTTTTCAACTATATCGTTAATTTCAATCTTTCTGATCGGGCGTCGATGGAACTTTCTTAAAATATACGCATCGTGATTGCATTCATGGGAACAATATTTCATTTTGGGATAGCGAGTGTTGTTAAAGATTTTACCACAATAGGCGCAAATTTTATCTTCGTGAAGTTTGTCAAGCATGGATTTTAACCAAAAAAAAGGGCTTTCTATGGCTACCCACGCGCTTAACGTGCCCAATCCTAAGGATTGGTTTTACCATCGAAAGCCCAGTCTTTTTAAATTTGCATAAGCGCGTGGTTATTTTCATAATCTTTATTTATAATCCAGCATTTCTTTTTTGTCAACATTATTTTTTCTTGGCCATCTTTTTAAGGCGTTTTTCAGCGATCACCGCGGCTCTGATAGCTTCTTGGTACAAGAAGCCGATGCTTAATGTATATTCGCGCCGGTGCTTTGCTTCACGCAGTCCTATCGTTCCCCCAGGATAGAGGGTGACTACGATCTCATCTTTTAAACCATGAATCGGCGCGATTCTCGTCTTTCGCTTTAGCGGTTTTTTTAGATCGGTCATTGGATTCTCTTTTTTTGTGAGCGTGGTTTATCAAACCACGCTGAGCGACATTTAGGATTGGCGCATTGCCTGATTTCACTTTTTTTTGGTGTCCATTTATAGCCGCATCGAAAGCATGTCACTTTAGGAAGTTTAATTTTCATACTGAAAGTATACATTAACGTGTACATATTGTCAAATAAAAAATATGCTATACTTTCTCCATGAATCTAAACCGTGAAGAAATACTGACAGGCTTTATATTCGGAATAAGCTTTGTTCATATAATCGGCTGGTGGTGCTTGCCACTGGCCATGATTAGCTCTTTTCTTTGGGCATTAAGTGGATCACCTGGGCAGGATAAATTCTGGCGACGGCTTGGAGTACCATTTTGCGCCTGTTTAATAGTTTTCTTTTTAAAACATAATTGGATTATTTGGTTAAGCTTGCCTATGGCTTTCACGGTTTTATCTATCGGATATGGGATACCGACAATCGACAAGGATGGAAATTTGACTGATGAAGGTTCATGGCTAGGCAGATTTTTTTGGAATAAAACAGGCTCTAGCCGGACTTCAAATATCCTGACTAGAGCCGTAATTTATTTGCTTCTTTTTTTAAGTTTTATACCCGCCTTTTTCTAATTGGTGCTGACCGTATACGTCCTAAAATGTCCAAAAAGATCATCCGTTTCATGCGTCTTAAAAAGTGCTTCGCGGCTCTTAAAAATCCTTTCAATATCCGCATACGTGCGTATCACCTCGGCGTTATTTTGTAGTCCGCCGACAACCACTTTAAAACCGTGATAAGGAGTTCCGTCAGGAGTTTCCAAATCGCCGGTCTCTATTTTTATGGTAGAGGCGAGTTTTAAAACTTCAATCAGGGCACTAAGCCTCTCCAAGTCCCTGATTAAGAGTTTGGGGTTGGAGTCCCCGTTCTGTTCAGTGCCAGGTACTTGCCCACAAACCGGATAATACCTTTAAGCACATCATCGTCACGAAGATTGGGGGTCAGTTTCACTATGATTGATGCGATGCCTATGATCTGTAAGTAGACCTGTACTATGTCAGTCCAGTGAGTTTGAATCCACGGAATGATAGATGCTATGATATTCATGTGTCCTCCTTTAATAAGAACGCTCCTACAACAACTCCACGTGCAATGAGACCATGATTCATGTGCTCTCCTTATGTTAATGC
>JACQHK010000059.1 GCA_016199065.1 Candidatus Microgenomates bacterium
GCCCAGCCGGCAGGCGGGTAATTTTCCAAATAATTTTTAATTTTCAATTTTCTCTTTTTTTTGGGAATTAGTAATTGAGATTTTATTGAAAATTGTGAAAATTGGAAAATTTGAAAATTATTCCAGTATCTTCTCTACTTTCCCCCGATCTATACTTTTTCCTACTACGGACAAATAAAATCCCTCTCTTTTAAAAATCTCTTTGGCCGCTTGTTGAATTTCCTCAATTGTTACTTTTTCCACCTCTTTAATAATTTGTCCAACCGTTCGCAACTGACTTTCTAATAACCATTGTGAACCAAAAAACATCGCCTGGTCTAAAGATTCTTCAAGCCGCAGAACTAATTTACCGCGTAAATAATCTTTGGCTTTTCTTAATTCTTTTTGTTTCAAATCATCAGGCTTTTTTATTTTTTCCAATTCCTCAAAAACTGCCTCCAGTGCGTTTTCAAATTTGACATTGTTCACTCCGGCCGAAACTGTAAAAAGTCCCGTGTCAAAAAAAGTGTCGATGTCGGAATCAACGTAATATGCCAGGCTTTTTTCTTCGCGGATTTTTTGAAAAAGCCGTGAACTAATTCCCGATCCCAAGACGGTGTTTAGCAGTGCCTGAGCATACCTTTGAGGGCTTTGCCGGGGATATGCCGTAATCCCCAAACAAAAATGCGTCTGGTCTGTGGACTTTTCTTTAAATGCTATTCTGGTGAGATTGTTTTTTTGCTTTATCCAAGATATGGGTGCTGTTTTTGAGCCAATTTTTAGGTCTTTAAAATAGGCCTCAACTTGAGATTTAATATTATTTTCTCCAAATTTACCGGCCACCACAACTATGGTCTTTTGGCTTACATATTGATTAGCATGAAAATCTAAAAAATCTTTTCTGGTAAATTTGGTCACCGCCTCTTTTTCTCCTGCAGTTGAGAGACCTAGCGGATGACCCATAAAAACCTGCTCCATGATCATGTCTCCTACGGCAACCTGAGGCATGTCTTGACGATAGTGGATTTCTTCCACAATTACCGGTTTTTCTCTCTCAATCTGTTCGTTGGCAAAATTAGAATGGGTTAACATTTCAGACAAAATGGATAGCGCCAATTCCAGATGCGTGCTTTCTGCTTTAACAAAATATCCCGTATACTCCTTGCCGGTCATTCCGTTAAATTCAGCGCCCACTTCATCGATGGCCGTAGAAAGAGCTAGTTTGCTTGGCCATTTTTTATTCCCTTGAAAAAGCATGTGTTCGGTAAAGTGAGCCAAACCATTGGTTTTTTCCTCTTCGTAGCGACTACCAGTTCTGACTAAAACCAGAACAGATACCGAAGGAACTTCTTTGACAGGAATTGTTAAAAGGCGCAGACCCGACGGGTAAGTTTTGGTTGAAAACATAGGGTTATTTTAACAGAAAAGAATCTAAGAAGAAATAAGTCTTATGAGACTTATAAGGCTAATATGACTTATGAGATTAAGACTCTAGTTTACTTCCTGAATCCTGATAATGCTGGTTTTCCCCGGAGTTCCCCAGTCCTCGCTATAAACCAGGATAATTTTTTCGCCCGTTTTTACCCATCCCTGCTTTTTAATAATTTTGACAAACTCCTGAATGTGCAGGTGGTCTTTTTTGTCGTAAAAGCTTTCAGGAGAGGGTAATAAAATAGGATACACCCCCCAGGATAATAGCAGCTGATCCCTTACGCCTGCATTCCTGGTTAGAGCAACTATCGGCAGTTTAGGCCGCAACCTGGAAAGCATACGAGCCGTCATTCCGGTTTCAGTTAGTGCCACTAAGGCTTTTATTTTTTCCCTTTGGCAAAAATCATTTTGTAATAGGTCGTTAGCTGCTAAAGTCATAACCGAGGTCTGATGTTTGACGGTATAATTAATCCTCTCCGGACTGGGATTTTTTTCTTCGATAAAGCGGGAAATTTTCTTCATCATTAAGACGGCTTTTTCGGGAAATAAACCGGCCGCAGTTTCGGCAGAAAGCATAACAGCATCGGTGTAATCATAAACGGCGTTAGCCACGTCACTTACCTCAGCTCTGGTCGGCACCGGATTGTCAATCATAGATTCCAACATTTGAGTCGCGGTAATAACCGGCTTACCAACTGCTAAACACTCTTTAATAATCTGTTTTTGATAAAAAGGAACTTGCTCTATGGGAAGCTCTACACCCAAATCACCTCTGGCAACCATTACTCCGTCTGTTTCTGCTAAAATCTCTGAAAAGTTTTTTAAAGCCAAGCCGGTTTCAATTTTGGCAATAATTTGCGCCTTTATCTGCCTTTTGTTGATTTCTTCCCGCAATATTTTAATATCGTTTGCCTGCCTCACGAACGAAAGTGCTAAAAAATCTACCTCGTGCCGTGCTGCCAGGGATAAATCGGCAAAATCTTTTTCTACCAAGGTCGGCAAATCAAGTTCAAGATTGGGAATATTAACGCCTTTTTTTTCTTTAAGGACGCCTCCTTCTAAGACTTTTGCTTCTACTTCTAATATTTTCTTGCGTAAAACCCGGAAGCGGAATTTACCATCATCAATAGTTAATTCGTGCCCCTTCTTAAGGGATTCCAGTAATTTTAGATTGTTTAAAACTATTTCTTTTCTTGGTTTATTAGTTCTTTGAACTCTGCTTTGCCGAGTCAGACTCTGGCTTTGCAGAACAAAAAAAACTTTGTCGTTTTCTCTTAAAAGTAACTTCCCTTCTTTAAAGGTTCCGATCCTAATCTCCGGCCCTTGTAAATCAAGCAGTATTGCCACCGGCATGGCCATTTGCCGGGAAACTTCTCTGACACGACCAATTCTGACGCTGTGCCATTTTTGAGTGTTGTGTTTGAGGTTGAAACGAAAAACATTGACCCCTGCTTTTAAGAGTCGGGATATTTTTGGTGCGGTATCACAGGATGGGCCGATGGTGGCAACGATTTTGGTAGCACTCATATTTCTAATCTGGATTATACACTAAGCTTGACTTTTTTTCCGGAAAAATTTATCCTATAGCCACTGCCGCAATAATATTATAAGTCTTCAATGCTAACAACGGCAGAAATCATAACTGAAGTTTTAAAAAAATGGGGCGTGGAAAAAATTTTTGGCACACCAAGCACGCTCGAAACTGACTTCGTAACTTCCTTAAAAAAAAATTCCCAGATCGAACTTATTACTTCCTACGAAGACGATTTGGCTATTGCTATGGCATCAGGATATGCCAAACTTAGCCAAAAAACCGGGGTGGTAAATTTAGGTACGCCCGAAGGAGTAATGAATTCTTTAGGTTTTGTTAAATCAGCTTTTGAAAATCAAATCCCCTTAGTAATTATCTCGGCTGTTCCGTCCTTATATTCTGAAGTGTATGAACCAGACCACGACGGTTTTGGTCTTTCTCATTTAATAGAAAACTATTGCAAATGGAGCTGGAAAATAAATTCACCCGATCAGGCAGCCTATGCTTTGGAAAAGGCTATGAAACTTTCTCAAACCCCGCCTTTTGGTCCAACCTTTTTGGCTATTCCTAAAGATATTTTCTCTGCCAAATCAACCAAAACCAATTACTCATTACATCGGAGCAAACCCTATAAATCCAACAGTTCTCAAGCAAACAACGAACGGGTGTCTTTGGTCTTGTTAAAAGCTAAAAATCCTATTATTGTTGCCGGCACTCAAATCGCTGCTTATAACAGCCAGTCAGAACTTGCCGAAATTAGTGAGATCTTAGGTACTCCGGTCATTTCTGAAGCACCTGATCAGGGGTCGCAGGTCTTGGGAATTAATCTGCAATATTATCATCCTTATCATTTGGGTTTTTATTACAACAAAGACAAGGTGATGAAAAACTATCTTAAAAACACGGATTGCATCTTGGAAATCGGCACTAAGGTAAATTATTCAACCATGTTTAAAGATATTAATCCCAAGGCAATAATTATTCACGCTTCTGATAATCCGTTAGAAATTGGTAAGCATCATGTGGCTACTTATGCTTTAGTAGGAGACATAAAAACTAATTTAGACGAATTAATAAGTACTTTAAAACGATATCAATGGCCGTACGAAAAACAGCTGGAAAAAAGGAAAAAACAAAACCGGGAAATTATCCAAAAGAGTCTGATCGAGAGACAAAAGGTGCTCGATAAAGTTGTCCTTAATGATAAAACGATCAAACCGCTGCATCTGATCAAGGCGCTAAACGAAGTATTTAATAAAGACACTATTTTTGTTGACGAAAGCCAGTCTTTTAGTAATTTTTTCAAACGCTTTTTTCGTTTTGTTTCAACGCACGATGTGTTCGGTACAATCGGCGGACAAAAAGGCTGGGGACTACCCTTCGCCATTGGTCTCTCCATTTTTAACCAACAAAAAAAGAGGTTAGTTTGTTTGGTAAGCGAAGCAAGTTTTTTAAAAAGTCTACAAGGGCTTTTGGCTCTTGCCAAATATAAAACTCCTCTTCATGTTTTAGTCATTAATAACAAAGGCTTTGCTTCAATGCATTTAGAATACAAAAAATCTTTTCGCTTCGATAAAAAGAAACTCGAATTCTTAAGCTTAGTAGGACAAACTATTAATTTAGAGACACTCGCCCAGGGTTTGGGAATTAAAACTTTTTCGATAAACAAACCGCAGGATTTAATAACAACCTTAGAAAAAGCTCAAAGTATCAAAGAACCGGTAGTCGTAGAAATTGTCATGACTCAAGACCCTAACGAGTGGGTTTCCTAAACTTTAAAAAGGTGGACTTTATTGATTAATGTCTACGTTGTATCAGTTTCACTGTAATTTGATTTCTTCTCGTATTTAAAGCAGAACTTTCGTGTGTTAACCCAGGTCGAATTGTAGGTGAAAGACTTTCCTTCTTCTCAATATCGGGTGGTGGATTTTTTACATCAGTTGGCGCAGGTTCTTCAATTATTGTTTCTTCGCGTCTTTCCATGTGAAGATTTTTACACTTTTAAGAGCAAATTGCAACCTTAATAAGCCCCCATTCTGGTGATTGCTTTGGTTGCCAGGCTGGTACCTTTTTGTAAAGCAATGCTGATGTTTTTGGTTTTTAAATATTCAATCACAAATCCTACTAAAAAAGCATCTCCGCCTCCCGTAGTGTCAACTGCTTTAATTTTTTGGGCCGTTTGCCGCTCCTCCTGATCATTGGCAAAACAAACACTTCCTTGGGCGTTAAGTGTGACGATAATGGTCCTCTGGAATTCTTTTGATAATTTTTTTAATTGTTGTATTAATTTTTTATCGTTTTGTTTATCAAGACCCAAGAAAACCAAATCTAAAAACGGTAAGTGTTTTTCCAAAAAAGCAGTCTTTTTTTGAAATTGGGAAAGGTCATCAAAATCAGCCACGAGAAGCGGATGGGGAAAATGTGAAATGTGTGAAGAAACTTCTGCAAGCAGATGTCTGATCGGAAAATAGACCGGTAAACAAACGGCGTCCTGAGTTAATAGAAAATCTTTTTCTTCATCTCCTAAATGATAATCTCTCATCACTCCCACCGCCCACTTTCCCCAACGCCTTTCTCCATTTTCGTCCAAAAAGATCTCAATCTGGGAAGTTTTCCCTTTTATTTGTTTAACCAGGCAGTTAATATTTTCTTTTTTTAAAAAATCCAGATATTTTTTGCCTAAATCACCGTCTCCAACGGCAGCCATAATCGTCGGCTCCTGACCAAGTCTCTTCGCCCAGACAGCCTGATTTAAAGAAGCACCACCTAACTTCACCTGATTAAGTGTTTTATAGTTATCAAGGGTTAGATCCCCAATAAAAGTAAGATTTAACATAAAATTAAACTCAAAGATCAAAAGTCAAAGTCTCAACACAAAAGTAAAAGTCTTTAGTTTTAAGTTTTTAGTTGCCTGCCTGCAGCGGACAGGTGTTTTTGAGTTTTTCATTTTGACTTTTGAGTTATTTCTCTGTTTCCACCCGATACGTTTTTCCATCAGTCTCCACCTCAA
The DNA here is from genome assembly GCA_016199065.1 of Candidatus Microgenomates bacterium. Lineage (GTDB taxonomy): Bacteria > Patescibacteriota > Microgenomatia > JACPZF01 > JACPZF01 > JACQHK01. The sequence goes on from JACQHK010000059.1 coordinate 5,952, forward strand.
TTGTACCATTTTGATCTGTTCTGAACACTTTGACTGATAGGGATTTAAGGAATTGTAAAACATCTTTTCCCGGATGACCATAGGAGTTTTTCCCGACCGAAATGACTGATATGTCCGGGCTAATTACCTGAATAAATTCTTTATGCAAATCTTTATTGCTACCGTGATGAGAAATTTTTAAAACTGTCAGATCAGCTATTTGTTGTCTTTTTTTGTTAAGCAGAATGTTTTGCTCGTTAGATCCCAAATCACCGGTAAATAACCCTGTAAAAAGGTTAAAACTTAACTTAATATTGGTAGAAAAACCATTTGGTTCGGTAGGAAAATAATCCTGAGGTGGCCAAAGAAGGTCAAGCACCACTCCGTCTTTGATCACTACCGCCTGATCGTCGACGACTACGGTTCTTTTGATACCGGAAGTTTTTATGCTCTTCTCCCATATTTGCGTAAGTTTGTTTTCATGATTATCCGCAGAATCAATGAGCTCTCCGACTTGGTATTTTTCTAAAACTGCCAATAGTCCGGTTAGATGATCACTTTGTTTGTGCGTCAGAAAAATAATTTCTATTCGGTTATCAAAAGGGAGCATCTTATCACTTAAGCATTGCAGAATTTTTTCGTCCGGACCGCCGTCAATTAAGATGTCTGTGCCCTTCGGGGTTCGTAAATAAATACCGTCTCCCTGACCCACATCGCAAAAATACAGATGCAACTTTCCATCAGGAAAGAGCCGGAGTAACTGGCTGATCAGGAAAACGGACGCCAGACAAATAGTTAAAAGAATTTTTTGGTTCACAAATTTTTACTTTCCTTATGCGTGGCCATCTTCCCGCCTCCGGAGTGGAAATACCTGAGATAAATAACTGTGATAAGTAATAAATAATAAATTACGACCATGACCAGGACGGTTTTGGCGGAAAAACGTAAACTGGCAAAGGGAAACATCGAGGTAATTTTTACAATCGTCAGAAAAATATTTAAAAAGGGCAAAACCAGAATTGTTAATAACATGCCCAGAGATTGGCTTAAAAAGGAAAACAAAACTACTAAAAAACCAAGGCTTAAAATATAACCGATCAACCAACCACACAGCACGTTGGTTAAAAAAGATACCAAAGACAACTGACCGAAGTTATACAAAATAAGAGGAATGGTTAAAGCCTGAGCAGAAAGTGTTATATGTAAACTATCGATTATTCCCTTTTTGATCTTTCTCCAAATTGATATCCGTGCATTAAGGTTACCGGTTTTTTTCGGTCTGTTAAATAGCATTATGCCCAAAGTAGCACTAAAGGATAGCTGAAAGGAAAGATCAAATAACAACCATGGATTTAACAATATCATGATTGTCGCGGACAAAAATAAAGCATACGCCGGGTAATATGGCCGTCCCGCAAGTTGGGCCAGGAGTAAGAGAATCCCCATTATTCCCGCCCTGACAACAGAAGGGCTGGGCCCGACAAAAAGAATAAAACCTACAATAAAGAAGCAAATAAAAACGTTGGCCGCTTTTTTCCCTAAAATTCCCGTTAAAAAACTGAGGCTGGCGATCAAAAAAGAAATATTGGCTCCGGAAAGAGCGATGACATGTAGCATTCCTGTAATCTGAAGTTGTTGGTATAGGTTATTCGGAAGTTTTCCTCTCGTACCGATCATGATTCCTGATAAAAGAACGCTTTGAGGATAGGGGAAGAGTTTTTTTATTCTGATATCCAGAAAATTGGTTTCCTGAGTAAGACGAAGATAGGCCGGTTTAAACTGACGGCTTTTTTGAGAAACAGGCTTGACGAACAAAAAACGTACACCAATTAACGCCAGGCAAAGAATGATAAAAACCATTAAAACAACAGGTCTCACAAAATTAGTAAACGGTTATTTGGTCTTTTATTTTTTCAAAAACTGACTTTCCTACGATCTTTTTCTCTAAAAGTTGCCCGATTGTTTCGTATGGTCTACTTTCGATAATTTTTTGTGCGGTTACCTCACCTACTCCCGGCAATTCTTCCAACTCCTGAGATGAAGCGCTATTGATATTAATAAGTCTATTGTTAAAATCTGGAGAAATATTTGAATTGTTGGCAGTGGAGTAATTTTCCTTCTCGAAAGGAACGTAAATTTTTTGCCCGTCAATTAGCTTTGCTGCCAAATTAAGATTTTTAGTAATCCAATTGACATCAGCATTTTGCGCAAATCCTCCTGCTTGTATTAAAGCTTCCTGAAGTCGCGAATTACCTGATAGTTTGACAACTCCTGGTTTTTTTACTGCCCCACTGACATCAACTATGATCAAAGCGTCGCCAAGTTTGTTAGCAGATTCTCTATTGGAGTGCTCGATGGTTATCTCCGGAGCCTTTTGACGATCCATAAGAAGATACATTAGTCCTCCACCAAGAAGAACCAATCCTGTGAGAAAAAACAACAGAGGAATTTTATATAGACCCAATAAACCTAACCAGTAGGATAAATCAGGAGAATCTTCTTCTCCGGGCTCACTCATAAATCAAGTAAAACAGACTTGGAAAAACTTTGCAAGAGCTTCTCGTGACTTGTGTCACTAAATAGATTGCCACGGTGATGTTAAATAATTATTAAGAGATTGATAACCTCCAGAGAATTTCTCCGCGCTACTGATCTAATATATTAATTTATTTTGAATTTATGTCGTGGAAAGAAAAATTTCAAGA
>JACQHK010000060.1 GCA_016199065.1 Candidatus Microgenomates bacterium
ACTCTGATATAAATATCCCTGAAGAGTTTGATTGGTGACGTATTTTTCGGCCAGTTGAACCGTGCTGGCTCGTAAAGTTCCTTCTGCAGGATATGGATAACCCGGAAAACAGGTGGGAGGATAAGAAAGGGTACAAACTGTATCTTTAGGAAAATTACCTGCCTGCGCAGGCAGGGCTTCTAATACTCCTTCTACCATCACAGTTTTACCAACATAGGAAGAAAAATCCAGGAAATATTGAGGCATTCCCAATAATTGGCAATCCTGTCCTTTACAGGGAGGGATAACAAAGGAGTTAGTTTCTAAAACATACACTCTACCGTCTTCGGTCTGTAAGGCAAATTTTTCCGCCAGTTGAGGCGGGGTGGGTGTAATGGTGGGAGGACAAACAAGTCGTGGACAACCACAAGGATCAATACTACTAACCGGTTGGCCGTTAGGACAAATAGGATAGATTTCTGGGGTAAGACAAACTGGCCTATTTTCTTGATCCTTGACACAAGTAAGAGAAGCTAGGGTATCTACTTGTTGAGTATTTACACCCAATATCTGGTTTTGTTCCAATTCCGGTTCGTCATATTCGACGATTGGTGAATCATTCACGTCCTCGGTTGTTAAGCCGAGCACCATATTTTCTTGGTCACTAACTTGGGTTAGTTTAGGTTGGTATTTTATTACTCTGCCGATTTCTGTGAGCCGAACTTCTGAGACGGGTATCGGTGTGGGCGTGATCGTAACTTTTTGTTTGTTAAATCTGACCCAGTCAAGATAGATTGTGCGTGGATTGGATACAGTCGGAGTAAGTTTAATTTGTTTAATAAAATATTTTGCCCAGGCGGGCTCATTGGTTAAATCGATATTGTACGTATGATATCTTCCGTCTTCAACGGTATCGATAAATAACTGGGAGGACAACTTAGCCTTAGTTTTTTGGTTGGATTGGTAATACCACTCCAGTATCATTTTTCCTTTGGCTTGGGGAAAGGGAAGATTATTTAAATTCTCCCCAGTTACGACTTCCTGGAGATTCTTATCGGACCACTCCCTGACCTCTTTGGGCAATTGTGGGTTTGTTACTCTCATTCTTAGTTTAAGTTGGGGATAGTTCTGTCCGGAAAAATTTTCCAACTGAGGCCCAAACAAAGCCGATTTAATCATTATTTCCTTACCCTTAGTATCTACAGTTACAGCCTTAAGATAGCCGTTGTTGACAGTAACGTTTTTGGCAAAACCCGCACCTGTCCAACCTTCCAAATTGCCTTTCTGATTAAATTCCCAGGAAAACTTACCGGTTTTTGCAGAGCTTTCTAAGTTCGTTTGCTGCGTCAGGCCGATGAAAAGGGCTAAAGGTAGGGAAACCGTCACCACCAACAAAGAGATAACTAAAGGCAAATTATGAACTAAATTGAAGTTTTTCATTACTATTATTACAGTAGTATCGGAAAAGAAATAAAGTCAAGAGGAAGAAAATTGTTCAATAAAAAGAGTCGAAAAATTGATTTAGTTCGAACCTTTTATTAATAGATAAGCACATTTTGTCATATATGTCTCATGTGTCATATATGACACATGTTTTAAGATATCTTTTTTGCTAAAACAATCATGTTGTCATTCATGCGCATGAAGACCCTTAACTGACCAAAAATATTTTTGGCGGTAAAGCTGTAAAGTATGTCGCCAATTGTATCCTGATTGATATAACGCATCATGTGAAAAAGATAGCGCAGAGAAACCCATTTTCCGACTTTCTGAATTTTAATAACTTTTAAACCAGCCTGTTCCAGAAGCATCTTCATGGTTTTTTGATTATAAAAATAAAAATGTTGGGGTGGGGCAAAGAAATGCCAGTTTTTCCCCATAATTTTTGCCCAAGTTGATCCCGCATCACCAGTCTGAATTACTACCAGGCCGTCATCTTTTAGAAAAGAAAGAGTTTTCTTTAATGCCTCACGGGGATTTTCCAAATGTTCGATTAAATCAAACATGGTAATTACATCAAATTTGTGACCCGGTACTTTTTTCGCCAATACTTTTTCGATCTCTTCAATATTGCCTAAAAACAATTTCTCCTTGGGTATGTTTTTTTTGGCAACACCTAAGGCATAGGTGGAAATATCAACTCCGTAGCTGTCAAAATTCCATTTGACTGCTTCTTCAAGAAGAAAACCCATGGCACAGCCCAAATCAAGAAGCATGCCTTCCTTTTTATACTTCTTAATTACCGTTAAGTATTTGCGCATGTTTTTAAGAATCGTAGGCTTGTCTCCAAGGTAGTCAGCGTATGCCCGATAATGTTTACCGCCTGTAAAGTAGCCTTTGGAATAATAGGTTTCTAAGAATTTTTGATAATTTCCCTCAAATTCCAAAGAGTACAAACCGCAGTTTGGACAAAGTGAGATGCGATGCCCAAGCTTTAAAAAAGATTCCTGATTGTTCTTTTTTCCACAAAGATAACAAGTTTTGGCCTTAACCATAAGGAATAATTTTAAAATAAGAATGGAGAAAAGACAATGGATACTTTTATTTATAATTTTCAATTTTCCTAATTTATACCATTCGCAAATGAATTTGTTTACACTGAGCTTGTCGAACGTGCTCAGGATATATCCATCTAAGACTGTTTTGACAACCCTTCGGGGTTGCAAATCAGCATAAGATGGGTATAA
>JACQHK010000061.1 GCA_016199065.1 Candidatus Microgenomates bacterium
ATGAAAATTGAAAAATATTAAATGACAATTTATTTTCTTCTTAAAACATCTACTACCTCATTCAACGTTAAAGTTGTCGGTTTCATATCGGGATTGGCGGTTGATCCATTCAACAACAAGCTTAAACTCTGATGTAAATACCAAGTTGCGTCAGGATCACGTTGTTCTAATTCTTGTTTTGCCTTCGTAAAATCAATTCCCACCCTCGGCAACCCGTGAATTCTGATATGGCCTCTCTTGGGATCTTTCGATACGACTACTTTAAATCCCAGTTGTTGGGCAAGATGCATATACATTTCATTGTTCGTCTCTGCACCAATTCCCTTACCCCACTTTGTCTCAAACATTAAACCCTTCTTAATAATGTCTTCTGCCTCGATCTTGGCTTTTAAAACTTCAAAAACTGAATCGAGAATGGTAAAACCCAATTCCAAGTGTTTTTCACTTTGTCCCCGATAAATAGTTCTGTATCCTCTTAAAATTTGCCTTTCGTTAAAAAGAAAAATATTAAAATCATCGGCAGCTCCTGGCATGGTGATATCTTGTGCGTCGTAATCAATTCTTAGCACTACATCTAATAATCTTTCAATCGCTCGGGTTTCTGTTTTTGTACATTGTACATTGTACCCGCCTGCCGGACGGGCAGGCATTGTACATTTTTGGATATGTTTCCACACCAATTTTGCTCCACACGTTCTCTCGTCACTTTGGTGATGGTCGAGTTCTCCAAACCCGGTATCAACTACCAAAACCTCATCGCCCTCTTCGGTTTTCAGGCTGTCAATTTTGACTATACCTGCAGGAATAAATTTAACCTCTGCATCAGTCCAACCAGGTAAAAATCTTTTTAAAAGCCAAACAGAACAAAGCGCATCCAAGTCTGGATTAAGATGCGTAACAATAGTTTTCATGAAAAATCTTCTTAAGTATAAAGCTTTCCTAAATTTTGAACAAGTAGAAATTCCAACAAGATATTAACTATCTTCAGGAAGAACAAAAACAACGGGAGTTTCTTGAGTACGATAACCTTTTGCCTCTAATACCTGGTCCATTACGGGTGGATAAACATCTGCTACTTCATCCTCTGCGAGTTTCAACATTCTTTTGAAGCGAGCGACGGCTTCGTCGGCAGAATATGTGACTCCTCCTATACTTGATGGTTCTGTGAGTCCGGCCTTTTTATTGCCGATCAGGTCTAACATTTCTCCCCATAAACTTCCGTAAGCTTTCTCCAACCTAGCTCTGGCTTTAGAACCAAACACCCTTGTGTCATTTAACATATAGCCGTAAATCTCTGTCTCAAGAGCCTGAAAATCGCACCTATCTCTCCAAGCAACGGCATTGGCAAAAAGTCTAATCGCCTTTACTCTTACTTTATATGCCTTACCTACCATGTTCAAAAACCATTCATTGTCACAGAGTTGTCTTAAGGGAAGCCTGAATTCGGCAAGCCAACGGTCCAAATCACAATCGAAGTTGGACCGAGGATTTCCATTTTTGTCTTTTAGTGCCGAGCGATTCTTATAATCCAGGTCATTCCTGCTTTCTCTTTTTCCTTTGGCGTTCGTATGCCAGACAAAAAGAGGTCTTCCTCCTCTGTTTCCGGCAAAGTGTTCTTTAAACATTTTACTGCTGGTTTTGAGCGTTCGCCAGACCGAAAGTAATCCGCCATTAATTGTCCAGAATAAGTCAACGGCCGTAAAATGTTTGGTCCATTTTGTAGTAAGTTTCCAAGCGTTTTCACTGAATTTAACTTGGTCGGTCCAATTGGTCTCTCCTTTTTGAGCAGCCGCTAATTGATCTTGGTAAGGTATTAAATCAGGAAAATCTTCCACAACTCTGGCCATGACTTCTTCATCAGTTCTGTTTAGTGAATCAATTATGATTTGTTCGTATTTGGAAAGCTTCAATTTTTTAACCAGATCTCTCACGTAAATATCTCTTTCGCCCTTTTCCATAAAGGTTAGTTTTTGCCTATATGCTGCCAGTGCCGGGTAAATTTCAAAGAGGTCGTTTAACTGGGTTATTTGCATTTCTTTTTTCATCCAGCTCAGGGCTTTGGCAAGAGTAAATTGATGAACTCCTTCTTCTGGCTTTTCCGAAACAACTCTTTCCGGAGAACCATGATTCATAATCATCGTGGCACCAGAAACAATTTGCTCATCAGTTAAAAAATAGTTTTCCAATAACCAAGTATAGTCCAGTATGTGATCCCAATAATGTTCAAACTGCTCTTCAGAACTTATTGTGTGAATAATATCGCCGATATTTTCCGACTGACAAATGTTGTCCATCATTATAAAGATACCTCTGCGATCTTCCTCTTCTAAAAATCCGTTTTGATCTAGCTTATCCAGTGCGTCGTTCATTTTTTTCTCGTTCAGATAATGGAACAAAAAATCTCTATCTTTTCCTTCAGGCAAGCCGTCATAAAGCAAAACCAATGCTGTTAAAGCATTGTGTTCTAAGTTTATAAGAGAATCATTCATGACCGTACCGGGTGTTTTTAAATCGTCACGAAATCTTCTCCAGGCTAAAGCATAAAAAATTGCCCCTGCTTCACCGTGCCCGTTTTTTTTATGCCAAAGGGCTTGTTCGTGATCATGAAATTCTATCGCATGAAAAAAAGGTGCTACTAAGTATAGACTTCTGTCAAAGTCTGCAGCTTCAACGTCAACCACACCAACGTTATACCAAAAATCCTGGGCGGTTGATCTTAATTGAGATTTATGCAGTTCTCCGTGATCGGCGTTTTTTGAAGAAAATAATCTGTCTCTGTGCTCTTGAGGCATATACTGTTCCAGGTTAGTAAACCATCTTAATCCGTAATTTACGGCATGAATACGCCTGTGTATGGATTCTCTTTTTAAAAAACGAATAGCTTCGGGAGATACAATCGCTTCTGCCACAACACCGTTATCCATATGGTTAAGGTCACCGTTACCGTTACCATTACCATTGCCATTACAAAAACCGTCTAAAGGTAATTGAAGTCCTGTTGCTTCTGGTAATGCTCTTTCGATTCTAACAGCCATAATTACAAAAAACCTCTCGTTAAGAGAGGTTAAATAGAGACAAATAACTCTTGCCTGGTGCCAGGCAAGTATTTTTAGGCTTAATTAACAAAAAATTGTGTTTCATATCACAAATTTTTCAAAACTAGTTCTAAAAAAACACCGTCATCCGCGGTGTAAACTTTAATTGTTATAGGGTATTATAAAAATTCGTTGTCGGGAAGTCAAGTGCCAATTTGAAAATTACTATATTGCTTCTTTTAAATCGAATATTTGTGATGTGGACTGTCACAACAATCATTTCAATCCCAGGGGTCGGTACTATAGGTTATGGCTTGTTTTGAGTCTTGAATCGGCCCTGATAGACAGAATTTCCCGAAGTTCTTTGAAAAACCAACTGGCAAATCCTCTCGCCCTCTTTAAGCATTAAAGTGTTTGGACTAAGATTGGTAATTTCCAAAACCTGCTGGTTACTCACGCCGGGCTGAATTAAACCGGCAGAAATGTGAATTAACAAACCTAATCTGGCAAACCTGCTTCTTCCTTCAATCCAGGCACAGATATTTCCCGGTAGGGAGATTTTTTCCCGGGTAATGCCGAGAACTGTCTCGTGGGGATGGAGCATTAACTCCCTGGTCTTTATTGGCTTGGTAATTTTTCGATAATCCGCTGCATCCGTTATCTCTACAACCTGATTAATTTTCTCAAACACCCGAAAAAACTCGGAAAGGTGCAGATCGACTGAAGCTTCTTTGATCTGGTCGGGAGAAATTCTCGGATGAAACCTAATATTTCCCAGATTCATCTCTTTAACTATATCGTCGTGAGTTAAGATAGACATACAAATAAATTCAAAAATAAAAAATCTTGTCTGCGCCAGCAGGCAAAATGCAAAATTTATAAGAAATTTTTAAGATATTATTTTGTATAAAACTTCGGCAAGCTTATCGTTATCGTGTCTGATCAGACTACGCCGCAAAACATCGCCGGAGGCCTTAGTTATTTCCTCGGTACCCAAAATATTTTCTCTGATTATTTTTCTTCCTTGCCTGAATTTTTCCAAATCGTCCCTTACCGGAAATTCATGTTCGTCAAGATATTTTTTAAGAATTGATTGGGGAAATTTTTGGGTATTATAAACAATATAATCTACTTTTCTGCCTAAGTATTTTTCAATTTCTAAGACATGGTCAGAGGCTGTAAAGTTATATGTTTGACCATATTTAGTCATTAAATTCACCACATAAACTATCTTTGCCTTAGTTTTTCTAATCGTCTCAGCAACACCATTGACCACTACGTTGGCCAGTAAACTCGTGTACAAATCTCCCGGACCGATCACAACGACATCCGCTATTTCGAGAAATTTTTTGGCTTTGGGTAAAATTTGTGCCGGAGGCTTTAAAAATAGTTTATTAATATGTAGCTTTCCGTCAAAATGTTGCGGTTCGTCTATTTCGTGTTCTCCCTCAACTACCTTACCGTTTTCGTATTCTGCCACTAAATTAGTATCTGTTAAAGAAACCGGCAGAACTCTACCTTTAATATGCAACAGTTTACCCGCCTGGCGGATGGCCTCCAGCTCATTACCGGTGATATCCCTCAAGGCGGCCAAAAAAAGATTGCCGAAAGTATGTCCCCTAACTGTTCCTTTATCGAAACGGTGCATGAAAAGTTTGCGCAGGATTTCTCCGGTACCTCTTGGCGTATCTTCGTCCAGTGCCAAAAGTCCTTGTCTGATGTCTCCAGGAGGTAAATAACCGAACTCGTCACGAATCATTTTACTGGAACCGCCGGAATCTGCCATGGAAACTATGGCCGTTAAATCAAGGGGGTATTTTTTTAATCCGGAAAGTACGACGAAGGTGCCGGTTCCTCCTCCGATGACCACTATCCGTTTGTTGTCTGCGCTTGTTTTTCTTAACATAAACAACGTTTTTTACCCCATCAAGTTTTAAGGCAACACATTATACATGAAAGAGGCTAATTTGTCTCTTGGCTGCCAACATTAAATAAATTAGGTGCTCCTAAATTAGTATGTATAGATTTCGATTTCTTCATTGCTAAAGATTTTTTTCAAAAATTTATATCCGCTCCAGCCTAAAAATTTTTCCTCCCTACCAACTAAAATATATTTAACGGAATTTTTGCTTAATAAGGCTTTTGCTTCGTTCTCTTTCATTTCCATCCGGTAAAATTTTTCCACCTGATTTTTCTTTTTCTCGTAATTAAGAGTTTCGTTAGTATGTCCCCAAAAAACATTGTTGCCGGTAATCATCGGCACCAAATTGGAAAGTGACTGATAGGTTAGAACAAGATCGCTGGTCTTACTATTTTTTTCCAAAAAGGAAAAACCTTCCCAATACTTTTGTGGTGGCCAAATATAGTAAGCGTCATAGTAAAGTTTCACTTGATGACGGAAATCAATAAGCAAGGTTGGTAACGAAAAAGCGAGTATCAAGCAACAAGTAGCAAGTATTAAGTAAATATTCTTTAGTTGGGAAAAAATCACTACAGAAGACAGAAGTCCGACAATAATAAACGTTGGTGTTTGTATAAAACGCAAGGAATTGATAGGAATAATTTGTGACAGAATAAAAAGACACAGAACAACTGCACACAAATAGCAATACAAAAAGACCACTTTACCTTCCAGTTTTCGTTTTTTAAACAAAAACCATAAACCAAAAAAAACCAGCAAAAAATTCAATCCAAAACTAAATATAAAATCGGTTAAGGAGACTCCCACACCGGAATTTAGGTCATAAGAAAAATATGGCAAAAAAGGAAAATTATTTTTTAGGTAGGACAGATAAAAAATTCCGGGAAGAGAAAAAAACAAATTGCCCACCGAGAAAAGGAAAATCCGTTTAGTTAATCCCTTAGTAAAATATAAATACGAATTAAATATCAACAGAGAAAGAATAAAAAGCAGGCTATGCGATGGCCGAAAAAAAGAAAGGCAGAAAATAGCAATAAAGGAAAAGTAAAAAATATTGCCGTTCTTTTTCTTAACGTTACTGATCAGACGAAGGACCAAAAAGATCAAAAACAACAGAAGAATATTTCCCAACAGGTAATGTGGTTGAATGACGTATCTGGTAAAAACCTGAATTTCGGCCGTCGTTTGGGACAACGAAGAAGAAGAAAATTTGCCTCCTATAAACATCGGCAGGGAACTTGTAAAAATAATCAGAAGAAAAGAAATTATTCTTTTTAACGAATCAGTTTTGGAGTTCTGGGGAAAAAATAACTTGGTGATTTGATAAGTTAACAAAAGATACAAAACGCCCAAACCAAGGCGGGCCAAATGATACATAACCAAAGCGTTAAGATTTAAAATCCTCGCCACCTGCCCTAGCAAAAGGTAGGGAAAATAAAGCATTGTCGAAGGTAGATTCTCGTTCGTAAATTTATCTTTGTAAAACCACTCCCCTTTTCTTCCCTGATTAATAGTTGAAACATATCCTGCAAAATCTTGCGTAAAGAATTCTGTGCCCACGTAGAGGCGACCAGCAGGCGTAGTCTGATAACGATAGAGGATGGGATAGAAGGAAAGTAGTAAAAGTACTAGCGAAACACACAAGACAATAAAGGCTTCTAGTTTTTTCATGAACTTTAATTTTCAATTTTCTTAATTTTGCAATTTTCAAAATAATTTTCAAGTATCAATTATCAACTCTTAATATTTGAAAATATGTAAATTGATCATTGAATGAAAATTCGAAAATTGGAAATCGAAAATTAGACTAGTAGCTTTGTGCAAATAACCAGCGGTATTTTGCATTTTTGCCACAATATACACACTGCCCATTTTCTTCTTTGACATCTAAGGGCAAACAGCGCGTCGTGGCTTTAGTTTCCTCTTTTATTTTTTTCTCACACTCGGGATTTTCGCACCAAAAGGCTTTCAGGAAACCTTTTTTAGTTTGCATAATCTCTTTAAATTCATCGTAAGTGTTGACTTCTCTGGTATTTTCCAGGGTAAATTTTCGGTGCCTGGCATAGGCTTCGTTTTGCATTTCTGTCAGTAATTTGTTAATTTCCTTTTCTAAATTGTTTGTTTTGAGGGTAATCCTTTCTCCGTTGTCACGTCGTACCAAAGTTGCCGTGTTGTCCTGTATTTCTTTTTCTCCGATTTCGATTCTCAGCGGAACTCCCTTTACTTCCCATTTGTTAAATTTAAAACCGGCACTTTCCTCTTCTTTCAAATCAATTTCGACTCTAAAGTCGGTTAATTTTTCTGCCAAATCTTTAACATATTTGTTTATCCGTTCTTTACTCTTTTTAAAAATAGGAATAATTACGACCTGTATGGGTGAGATCTTGGGTGGCAAAATTAACCCCTGATCATCACCATGGGCCATGATTAAACCACCAATACTTCTGGTGGAAAATCCCCAACTATTTTGCCAGGGATAAAGTTTTTCTCCTTTTTCATCCTGAACGGTCCAGTTAAAAGCTTTGGCGAAATTTTGACCCAAGTCATGAGAGGTACAACCTTGTAAGGCCTTACCATCGGGCATGAGCATTTCGTAGGTATAAGTTTTAGCTGCGCCGGCGAACCTTTCTGATTCGCTCTTGACTCCAGCTATTCCATACATTCCCAATAACTCGTTGTAGGTTTTTTGGTAAGCATCTAATGCCCACAGCACGACATCAACACTTTCTGCATGGGTGGCATGAGCACAATGTCCTTCCTGCCACAAAAATTCAGAGGTCCGCAAAAACAGATAGGTTCTCTTCTCCCAACGGACAACATTATTCCACTGGTTAATTAAGATCGGTAAGTCTCTCCAAGATTGGGTCCACTGCTTATACATTTCATACATTACGGTTTCCGAAGTTGGCCTGACTATCAATCTTTCCTTTAATTCTTCTCCTCCGGCAATTGTTACGACGGCCAGATGCGGCGCAAAACCTTCCACGTGTTCTTTTTCTAAGTTAAGAAATTTTTCGGGAATGAAAATGGGAAAATAGGCGTTTTTTATTCCCCGATTCTTAATCAATTTATCCATAAAACCCACAATACCCTCCCACAGCGCATAACCGTAGGGACGAATGACCATACAACCTTTCACCGGTGCGTAATCAGCCAGTTCTGCTTTTAAAATTACTTCGTTGTACCATTTAGAAAGATCTTGTGATTTTTTGGTAAGAAATTTTTTGGTAAAATTTTGCATATTTTCTCCTATAGTATCGACCCCTGGGGTCGAACAGCTTATCATAACAGTCCACGTAACTACTATAATTTTTTATAGGGCATAGTTTCGTTAAATATTAAAATACTTTCCCTCCGACGATAGCATTGGGCAAATCCGGCACAATTAAAATACATTGTCCATTTTCATCCGGTACTCCCAGTGTTAAAACCTGGGAATAAAAAGGGCCAATTTGCCTAGCCGGAATATTGATTAAGACGAGAATTTTCTTCCCTATCAATTCCTGTTTGTCATAATACTTGGTTAACTGGGCACTTGAAGTCCTCTTTCCAAGCTCTGTACCAAAATCTATCGTTAATTTATAGGAAGGCTTAAGTGCCTCGGGAAAATTCTCAACGGCAAGAATTCGTCCTACCCGGATATCTAATTGTTGAAAATCCGAAAAACTGACCATAAATTTTTAATTTCCATCTGTCATATCTGAAAAATCAGGCTGATATGTCAGATATGTTTAATATTTCTTCCATTAAAAAACACTCCTGACCTTTAATAAAGGGTGAGTGTTTCACGGTACCACCTTTTTCTTTAACTTATTTCCAGCTATCTCGGGCATACCCGCTCCGATTTTAATCGGAGTGCTCCTGGGCGGGAAACCCAGTCAATGCATTAATATAAAAATACAAGTAATTTATACTCTTGTCAATTAGTTGTTTCTTTAAAAACAACATTATCGATTAAAATTGTTTCCTGGGGAATCGCCATGAAGGTTAAGGTGGCAGTACCATTTTTTAATCCTTGCTGCGTATGAAAATTAATCGTTACCTCGGTGTAAGAACTATTGGGACCAAAAGCTTTACTAATAGTACGTTTCCGGTTTACAGGAGTGGCGATTTTAATATCTAATGGGTTAACAGCATAAGCTTTTTTTACGAGATTGGGAAAAATTAAACCGGAAGAAGACTCTTTATAGGAATAATCAATTACCGCCTGTCCCCTTCCCCCTTTTGTCAAAAAGGTTAATGTGTAATCTTTGTTCCTCTTTACCCCTACTACAACCTGCGCCACTTGCCCCGGAGAATATTGTCCTAGCTCAAGTAAGCTTTTGGTTGTAGCGCTTTTTTGGATAAAATTGATAATGGGATTGGTCGAAAAAGATTTAAAAGTAGTGGTGTTAAGATTTTGGTTATACAGCTTAGTTTTGTCCGGATTGGTAAGATCTTGTCTAAACTCATTGCGTGGGGAAAAAACATCAATGATTCCTTTAACAGCAACGGACGATGAACCATCAACCCGGTCCTGGCTTTGAGCCACAAAATTTTTGTTTCCTCTCCAAAGTTTAGGCAAACCATTATTCCAGTCGTCGAAAGACGGATTCTGCACCAAATTCACCTCTGAATATGATGCCTCGGAACGCAGATCCTGAACTTGTTTTATAAAAACTACGGCTAAAAAAAGTGTTCCTACAAGAAAAAAACTTAAGAGAGCGTAAAAAAGTTTTATCGGGGATTGATGTACCTTCAATCTTTTCATATTGTATTAATTAACGATATGAAAATGGCTCAGGTTTGTCAACAATTGGTCGTTTTTATATATTAAGTGGTTTTCCTATCTCTATAGCTTGTTTTTCGGGAACAACCAAAATCCGTTTTCCTTGAGAATCACATACAGTAAGAATTTGCACTTCAGAAATCCAAGGACCAATCGGAAAGGAAACAATGTTAACCGAGGCAATCACTTTTTTTCCTATCAAATCGCCTTTCTGATAATAATAATCGATCTGTACCACACCTTTTTTATTACCCAGAATTTCACCGAAGTTTATTTGCATGAGATAAAAGTGATTATCCCCGAGGTAAAAATCTTCTGCTTTTTCAATTAAACCAATTCTACAGTCAATACCTGACCCTATTTTACTTCTCGCCATGAAAATTATCTGAAAGGTAAGGAAAAATGTTTTATTAATTCCTGAAATTTAAAAATTCTATTTAAGTCGCTGAAAGTAATTAAAACAATCAGACCAATGATGGTAGCAAAACCGATCGAAGAAACCAGATTCTCGTACCTTTCTAACTTTCTTTTTCCCACAATCACTTCCAGAAAAATCATTGCCAGTCTTCCCCCATCCAGCGCCGGAATTGGCAGAATATTTACGACTGCTAAATTTAAACTCAGTAATCCCAGAAGCTGCAAAATGGCTAGCGGGCCAAATTTCACTGCCTCACTGGTGATTTGATAAATTCCGATTGGTCCGGCAACATCAGAGGGCAGATTGGCCTTAAATATCAGCTGGCCAAAAATTTTCAGCACTCCCTCGGCGATTAAATAACTCATACGAAAGGCTTCCCTTGTACCATAAATAGGCGCTTGCCACAGAGGATATTTTTTAACTACCAAATTGGAAATTGCCACTCCCATCGGTCCTTCTTTGGGAGAAACATTAGTCCTGGGAACCAGAACTTTCTCGATGGTTGAGCAATTATTTTCTTTACCGGTTGGTACGTTATCGATTTTTTCTAAAGTGCAGCGCTTT
Organism: Candidatus Microgenomates bacterium; assembly: GCA_016199065.1. Classification (GTDB taxonomy): domain Bacteria; phylum Patescibacteriota; class Microgenomatia; order JACPZF01; family JACPZF01; genus JACQHK01. The sequence continues at coordinate 10,707 of JACQHK010000061.1, forward strand.
ATTACCAGTGAGACTTCTTTTCCGGCACCCTCCTTTGTTTGAACAATCAGGTCCTGCGGAGTTTTAATCGCTTTTCCGTTCAGAGAAACTATTTGATCATTTTCTTTTATTCCTGCCAAAAAAGCCGGAGAATTCTTAATAACCTGTTGCACATAAACTTTTTCCGAAGGGATTAAAACTCCGTTGGTAAAAATTATCGAAATCACTACCACCCCTAATAAAAAATTCATGGACACACCAGCCACGAGAATTATGGCCCGCTCTAATTTACTTCGATTGTAGAAAGCCCGTTTTGATTCAGACCCCTTGTCCCGCGAAGCTTTATCCGAGTGGGATTCGCCATTTTCACCAAATAACTTTACAAAACCTCCAAATGGCAGAAGATTAAGTGAGTAGATTGTTTCGCCGATTTTTTTACCAAAAAGGCGCGGAGGATAGCCTAAACCAAACTCCTCTACTTTTACGCCGATTTTTTTAGCTGCTAGAAAATGTCCAATTTCATGGACTAGGACTAAAACTGATAGTAAAACAAAAAAAATAATAGGAGTCCACATAGAGATTAATTTACAATTTTCCTAATTTTCAAATTTTCTAAACAATTTTCAAGATTCAGTGTTCAAAATAAGTTGATAATTAATATATTGAGATTTATTTTGAAAATTACGAAAATTTGAAAATTGAAAATTATTTACACTGTCATCAACTCTTTTTCTTTTTGCGCCGCCAGGAGGTCTATCTCTGAGCTGATTTCGTCTACTAACTGCTGTAATTCTTTTTCGAGCCGTTTTTTCTCATCGTCATTTGGTGAATTTTTGTCAATTTCGTCTAAAACATCCCTCCTTATTTGTCTGATCATAATCTTCCCACCTTCGATCTTGGTATGCATTAATTTTACCAACTCTACCCGGCGTTCTTCGGTTAGAGAAGGAACGTTAATCCTGATTAAGTTTTCTTCGGGAATTGGATTTAAACCCATATTGCCGGAAGAAATGGTCTTAGTAATAGTCTCAATGTTGGTAAGATCAAAAGGCGTGACGATTAAAATATGCGGTTCGGGAGCGTGAATCGTGGCTAGTTCAATTAATTTCATCCGACTGCCATAAGCTTCGACTTCCAGACTCTCGATTAACGAAGGGGTGGCACGACCGGTACGAATGGTGGTGAGTTCTTGTTTTAAAAGATCAACAGCTTTAATCAGTTTAATTTTGGCGTTTTCGATTGTTTGTTCGGCCATGAAATTATTTTTCTTTTATGTCGAAACGGGCTATTCTTCCGATTTTTATATTTTCACCCAACTTGGCGATGGTTTTTTTAACCAACTCCGAAACGGTTAGTTTATTATCTCGGATGTATGGTTGCTTTTCAAGCTCAGATATACTTTCGGGATTCATCGCGGCAACTTGCATACAAATCTCATGGGCAAGATTATTAAAATCTTCTGTTCTGGCCACAAAGTCAGTTTCACAATATAACTCAACCAGGGCACCGACTGTTCCGTTGGCATGAATGTAACTCGACACTACGCCCTGTTTTGTTTCTCTGCCTTCTTTTTTTCCGGCCTTTTCAATACCCCAAGATTGTAATAATTCCTCAGCCTTTTTTTGATCGCCTTTAGACTCTTCCAGTGCCTTACGACAATCCATTATGCCTACTCCGGTTTTTTCACGCAATTTTTTAATCTGGTCTGCTGTTATGATCATATGTGTCTGATATGTCCTATGTGTCATATCTGTCTTATTTGCATGTGACAATTATTTGACTTCTTCCGATTTTTTCTTCTCTTCTTTTTCCTCCACCTTCTTTTTTTCCTGCATTTTCTTCTCCTGAATTTCTTTTCCTTCAAGTACGGCATCGGCAACCGCCCCGATAATTAATTTCAAACTTCCGGCGGCGTCGTCATTGGCGGGGATAGCAAAGGTTACCCACGATGGATCGCTGTTGGTATCAACAATGGCTACTACCGGTGTTTGAGTTTTTTGCCCTTCATGCACGGCGTTTTGTTCACGCTTTACGTCAACGACAAACAACACGTCGGGGGGATTTTGCAGATCTTTAATGCCACCGTAAAATTTTAGTAATCTCTGAAGTTTAACTTGTTTCTTTACTACCTCTGCTTTAGTAAAAATTCCTTCGACGTTTTTAATTTCTTCTTCAAGTTTCTTAATTCTGCTCAGGTTCTTCTTTACTTCTTCCCAATTGGTAATTAACCCGCCTATCCATCTTTCGGACATATAAAAAACGTTACATCTTAAGGCTTCTTCTTTAAGAAATGTTTTGGCCTGCCTCTTTGTTCCCACAAAGATAATACTTTTTCCCAAAGCAGCCTGGTTCTTTAAAAATTCTCCGGCCTCATCAAGGGCCTTTTTAGTCTTTACTAAATCGATAATATGAATTCCTTCCCTGGCTCCATAGATAAATTCCGCAGCCTTGGGATTCCAACGGGAAACCTGGTGGCCAAAATGACAACCGGCTTCTAAAAGTTCACGTAACGAAATATTGCGCATATATCTCCTTATACCGCCATTCAGTAGGGCCTGCCCGCGCAGGCGGGGGAAAAATCAGGAGATTGCTACTGAATGTGTGTGATTAACAATTAACAAATTGTGATTGTAAACGATGTCACAAAAAATGTAAAGATGTTCAATTTTTAAACTCTTAACTAAAAAGTCAAAACGCAAAGCTCAAATGTACCTGTCTGCGCAAGCAGGCAATTCAAAACTAAAAACTTTTAACTTGTGGCTTTGGCTTTTGACCTTTGACTTTTGATTTAAATTATTGATTCCACAATATTTTCAAAAAGCGACATGATGGTCACCGGTCCTACACCTCCAGGCACGGGCGTCAAAAAAGCGGATTTTTCCTTTACGCTTTCAAAGTCAACATCGCCGGAAGTTTTGCCGTTGATGAAATTTATTCCGGCGTCAATAACCAAAGCACCTTCTCTTATCATCTCACCTTTTAATAAACCTGGTACTCCGGCAGCACTGACAATCAAATCGGCTTCTTTAGTAAATTGGGAAAGATCCTTTGTTGTACTGCGACACAATGATACCGCTGCTCCTAAGTCGGAAAAAAGTAAAGCCAGAGGTTTTCCCAATTCAATTCCTCCTCCGATTACCACAGCGTTCTTTTTAGCCAACGGCTTTGCTTTATTTTCTATTAAAAAATCTGTTTCTTTTATCCTTGAGTTTAATAAACGATAAAAGTAATAGGCAACAATATCTTTTATCGCCCTGACTGTTGCCGGATAATATCTGGGTCTTCCCAATAAAAAGAGGCCAAGGTTTTGGGGAGTTATGCAGTCGTGATCTTTGACCGGAGATATTAAAGAGGTAAGACTGGTAACCTTCATGGTTTGAGGTAAAGGTAGTTCTAAAAGGATGCTATCAATTTGCGGATCCTGGTTGCTTATTAACAATTGCTTTTCTATTTCGCCTTGTTTGGCAGTAAGGGGGAAAATCTTTTTTTCAAAATCAAAGCCGATCCTTGTTGCAGCTTTTTCTTTCAGCGCTAAATACATTGCCACATCCGTTTCCTCTCCTACTCCCACGGCCAGAAGTTTAGGAGAACGACCTAAATTTCTTTTCACGTTGGGCATTTTCTCGATAAGTTTTTGCTCTTTTTGGCTGGCAAAAGATTTTCCGTCAAAAATAAGAGTTTTCATAATCTGTCAAATTTGTCTTACAAGTCTTATTAGACTAATATGACATATAGATTATAGCGCAGGAATCTTTTTATGTTAAACAAAAACTACAACATCTCTGCCGAATCGTTCTTTTCTCCCCTGCCCGAAGATTTTCTCCCGATCGAAAAGGATTTTGTTCCTTTCGATCAAAGTGTCGTTTGGTATTTTAACGAACTATTTTGGCAAAATACCAAGCTGTGGGAAAAAACATACGGCCAACATTATGAAAAATCTTTGCCCGAAGGATTATCAACTTCCCACAGGCCGGAATTTATCAATCAGTCGGTGGATCATTTTTTATTGATTATCGATCGATTAAAACGGGAAAATATGCTACCGGAAAAAATATTTATCCTTGAACAAGGAGCTGGTTCGGGAATATATGCTCTGGGTTTTTTAAATTCTCTTGAGCAAAAATACCCTGTTCTTTATCAAAGCTTGTCATATGTTATTTCCGATACTTCCTTAGAAATTCTGAAAATTTGTCGAAGAATTTTAAAAAAACACCAGAAACAAACCGTCTTTTACCAACAAAAATCTACTTATGACCTGCCAAAACTGCAGGGCAATAAATTTCTTTTTGTCAGGCACGGCAATTTTTGGGATCAACTTCCTTGTAAAATTTTTCAAAAAAAGCCAGGAGAAATCTTTGAAATTTATACCAAAGCGTTATTGACTAAAAATCTGGAAAAGGATCTAGTAAAAACAAATACCAGCCTTGTAGATCTGGTAAAAATTATTAGACAGAAAAGATTGATATCTTTTTTGAAAAAATATCCCCACCTCTGGAAACCACTGATACAAAATTTAAAACTACAAACAGAAGTTACAAATAACATGCTAAAAGAAAAAATCTATGAAGAATTACCTGAGGAAACTTTTATTATTAATAGTCTTGGCGTTCTAAAAAATCTCGAAAGTTATTTACCCTTAATCGATTGGGATAATGGAGCCTATCTGGAAGTGGTGGATATTATTTTCCCTAAAGTTTCTAGTTTCAGTTCGGAGAGACTTCCTAAAAAATATGATGGGGCATTAGGGGTAGGCGTTAACGGTCCGGAAATAAAAATATTTCTCAAAAATAAGAATTTGTTTTTCTCACAAAAATCCATTAAGGGTATCAATTCACGGGTAAGAATTTTTAAATACGATTTAAAATCACTGCTTTTACACCGGCATTTCTTCTCTATCGCCGAAATCGCTGCCAGGAAAGAACAAACAATTCAGGAATTAAAGGATAAAACAGAAAAATTGTTTGCATTGGGAACGGATCTGATTGCTTTCTCTGATCAGGCAGGTGCGGGTGAACAATTTTATCCGATGGAAGAATTGTCTTCTTCTGCTTTGTTTTCCCAAATTAATGGCGGTGCGGTGATGACTAATATCGCCGTCAGAAGAAAGACTAAAGAGACATTACTCCGTTTATTCTCCGATCTAAAAAAAAGCGGGGTAAAAAACATTTTTGTTTTAGCAGGAGACCCAGGCACTAATGATTCGTCTGATAAAGTAACCTGGGAGGAAGTGATTCCGCTGGCAACCAAAGATTTTTTCGTGGGAGCTGTAGCTCATCCTGAAGTTAGTGACGTGAAAAATTCCGAAGAAAAATATCGACTTGGTGCCGATTTTTTAATCGTACAGGCTTGTTATAACAACCAGCAATGGTCTCTGTGGCTTGAGGAAATAAAAAAGAAAAAATTGTACGAAAAAATTCCCTTGATACCCGTAATTATCCCTATCACCTCAAAAAAAATGCTCTCGGTGATCGATTCTTTACCAGACGTGGCAATTTCTGAAAAAGTAAAAAATGATTTTTTGTCTTTGGAAAGCGATGAAAAAATTAAAGAGAAGGGAATCGAACTGGCCAAAAGGCTTCTAAAAGATTATCGCGGGGAGGGAATTTTTTCCGGAGTTTATCTCTACTCCAAATCAGAAGAAGTTGTGAAAAAAATACTAGAGTAATTTGTCACATTTGACACACGTGTCTTCTCTGACAAATGTCTCTTATCTGTAGATTTTGTGGCACTTCTTACACGACGCGATGTAAACGTCGGCCGCTCCGACCACCACCTGTCCCGTTCCGCCACCGGTTCTCTCGGTGTGCTCTGCCGGCCTGCCGCATTTTTGGCAAATAGCATAAAGCCAAATTGTCTGATTTGCTATTTTACTTAATGCCAGAGTAGGACCAAAAGTTTTTCGACGATAATCGTAAGCCAGACCTGAACCAGTCACATCAACTCCGTTCTTTAGTAAATCACGCACGGTTTTTATCGTTTTTGTTTTATGAAAAAAATTAAGCTCATCTAAAATAACATGGTTTATTTTATTTTTAGAGACCAATTCAAGAATATCGTCCGGTCTATTAAGATCCACCAGAACGGCCTGGGCAGTTTTTAAATCATGGCTGGCCAGTTTTGGTTGTTTGGTGTAGCGAGTATCAATTGAAGGTTTTACGGTTAAAACTTTTTTCCCGTTTTGCTGCAAAATTTCCACCAGTTTAATTAATTTCGTGGTTTTTCCGGAAAACATCGGTCCTGCAAAAATTGTCAGGTGTCCCTTTTTATTTTTTTTCATAGCAAATTATTTTGTCCCAGTGTTCAATCCGGTGGTAAACACTCCTAGAGTGTAATTTATAGAGCAAGGTCATTATGCTCCGGAGTGTTATTTGGTCATTTATAAGGCTTCCTTTCTACTTCTGCCATAGACACCTCTACTTCTCAACTCCGGTCTTACTTCCATAATTTTTATCGCTGTGTTATCTACGGCCTTTTGAACAAGAACTAAATCTCCGCCTGCTTCATTTGTAAGATATTCTGCTGCTTGTTCTGTATCTACTAATGTACCTTTCTTTTTACTGCTTAGAGGCATTTTTTCTCCTTTCCTTTAATTATATTATTAGTTTCTGGATTTCTTGCTGAATCTTTTCTTTTGATTTTAAATTACCACCATCTACACAGTCAATTTTGACCCAATTTTTTTTGTGTGCCAAAAGCCAATGATACATTTTTTCTGTTTCTAGCAGATGCCGATTATCAATTTCAGCAATGTCCTTTTTACCGTTAAGATAGCGTTTTTCGGTTTGCTGAGAAAGTTTTTGACCGATTTGCCAAGGTACATAAAGATAAATTACCAAATCTTCTCTGGGCATTTTATGAACCCGATACTCTAATTCGTCAAGCCACTCCACAAATTTTTCTCTATCTTTTTCTGAAAGTTTTGCGGCCTGATGAGCCAAAGAACTTGGTACATAGCGATTGGCTATTACCGTGTAACCTTTTCTTAACCACTCATTGAGCTGATCTCTTAAAGAAAGTCTGTCCAGCGCATAAGCTAAAGAAATTAAATAGGGCGAAACAGTATCAATTGTTCCGAACTCTCCCCGATGAAAACGAGCCACGATATCGCCATGAAAAGACGTGTAATAACGGGGAAACTCAATCTGCCTGACTTTAATTTTTTTATTTTTCAGATTTTCGATTAACAATTTTGTTTGCGTAGCTTTTCCTGATCCGTCACTTCCTTCGATTACGATTAATCGTCCTTTGTGGCTTTTGTTTTCCTTGACGAAACTTAAGTAATTTTTAATTACGCGATTTAAATTATCTTCGTCATAATGCTCGAGGTAGAGATTGTCGGAAGGGTTACCGGCGATCATCGGAGATAGTAGATTTTTACTTTCTTTGTAAAATAACGCCAGAACTGGTTTGTCGATCGTTAAGGCATATGCAATCTCTGAACCAACCCCCAAAGACGGTTGTGAAACTTCGGCCACCACCAATTCAGCCTGTTCAATGCTTTGCTTTTCTCTTTCAAAAACTTTTTGTACCTTTTGTTTACCCCGCGAACCCGCCGATTCGGCGGGGAAGTGGGTGCCGTTAATTTCCTTTTCACCTAGTAGCTGTTCTCCACCCACCAGTAAGTTTCCTCTTTTTAATAAGGAAAGAATTTTTCGGTATTGTTTAAAAAATTGGCGACCACCCGAGAATGAGGCTGTAAAATAGATTTTCATATATCTAGTTCATATGCGTCAGATAAGACACATATGTCAAATATGACCAATGTGTAATTTAATTTTGCCAATTAATTCCTCAACGTCCCGGGAATTTTTAACAATATTAATTCCGTCTGTTTCAATCGTTAAAACTGGTATTCTCTTGTTTTTCACCACCCATTTCTCAAGAAGCCAATTCAGTAAAACCAAATACCAGCGGGGAACTTTTGCTTCAAAACTTCTTCCCCGGGCGTTAATTCTTTCTTCAATCACTTCCACTGAAGTTTTCAGATAAATTATTAAATCAGGAGAAATAAGCTGGTCAAGAAACATTTCATATATTTTTCTATACAAAGCAAATTCTGCTTCTTTCATGTGCCCCGACTCATATTGTGCTTCAGCCCAGACATGAACATCCTGATATAACGGTGTATCCTGAACAACGGATTTTTTTCTTAGTAAGTTTTTGGTTTGTGACATTTGTTTAATTTTTTCGGTAAGAAAAAAGGCCTGCGAATGAAAAGCCCATCTTTCCATATCGTTATAAAAATCTTTTAAGAAAGGGTTTTGGGAAAAGTTTTCTTCGATAAGGGTAAAATTGAGATGCTTGGCAATCAGCTTGGAAACAGTAGTTTTTCCGCTGCCCATGTTGCCCATGACGGAAAGATATAGTTTCTTCATCGTTGCCAGTCTAGCACAAAATTTGCAAAAAACAATTAGCCATATGTATATATCCTGGGATGATAATGAATCTTTAATCCATGTTGTTCATATTCCCTAATTTGGGGAATAACAAAACGATATTGTAAATATTGAAAAATTTCTGGAAACTGTTGAATTAAGGGTGAGGCAAATAATTTATCCATCACCAAACCATATCTTTCTCCTACTACTACTATTTGTTCATCACCGTAGATATCCAAATCATTACCGTGTCGTAAAACAGTTCTATTCCCAATATAGATATCCATAAACTTGACAAGTAATGTTTCCGGTCGGCCACTATGTTTCCAATTATCAAAATCATCCACCCAGTCTGTCCAAAACTCCACAGAAGTATCATCATCAAACAAAGCATTTAGGCTGTATTTAATATCCTCTTTTTTACTTTTTCTTGTTTCCCCATTTTCTGCACTACCAATTGTGTGCTGTCCATATCTTTTTAACTTCTCACCCCAGGACATATCGCCATTTACCGTCTCCTCTGCTTCATGAAGTAAAATTAGATTTTTAATAAATTCTTTGTCAAAAATGTCGTGCAATCTTGGTAATTCAGAAAATAATCCATCACAAAAATCCAACATTTGTCCGATATGCTCGGTAACAGTTTCCGAGTGATTTACCATATAGGGAACGGGTTCTTTTTTTCCGCTTACTGGATTAAGAGAACGAAAACGTCTTTCTGCCCTTAAATTTGCATTCCAGTACCACCAGATCTTGGAATCGCATCTCAACCCCTGTTTAGCTTGACACTCTTTTATACACATATAAAATATTGGGGCAGAAGTTTATTCCTTGATAACAAATTTTTCCAAAGCAACCGCCACACCATCTTCCTCGGCACTTTTTGTTATCCACTTGGCTTTGTTTTTAACTATTTTCGTAGCATTTCCTACAGCAATACCTAAACCAACATTTTCGATCAGCGGTAAATCAATCGGGCTGTCGCCAATGGCAATTGTTTCATCGGGAGAAATTTTTAAATATTGGCACAGATGGCGAAGTGCTGAAACTTTGGAAACGCTAATATCCGTGATATTGACTATTTCCATCTCCGGATAAGCATAGGGGTATCCCACCTGAAAATTTAATTTCTCCTGAGTTTTGTCCTGAAAATCGTGAAACAAATGATCGTTTTTTTTATCAATCACCATCCGCATAATTAAAATTTTTTCTTTCTCGGCCAGTTTTCTTATATCAGTTTTGAGCAGAGTTTCAGCCATCTGCTTTTTTCGTACGGCTACGTAAGGTGAATCTAAAAGGCCATGGTAAAGCTGTTTTTGCGTAGCCGCTTCAAGATATAAATTATTGTTTTCGGAAAAATCAATAGTTTCGAGGATGCTGGATTTATCGATTGGTTCTTCTTGTAAAACCAGTTCTTTGATCGGATTTAAAACCAAAGCGCCGGCCAAGAAAACGTGCGGAAGGTCAAGAGACAATTCTTTAATTAGTACTTTGAGAGAAAAAGGCGATCTTCCAGTAGAAATTGAAACTTTAACGCCTTTTTGCACTGTTTTTTTGATTGCTTCTCTTGTTTTGGGAGAAACGATACCAGAACGACCTACTAAAGTTCCGTCGTAATCAAGAATGACAAGCTTAAAACCTTTCATATTTGTCAAATATGTCATATATGTCAAATTAGACAAATATGGCAATTTCTTCTAAGACTTCAAAATCTTGCTCATGTCAAGTGCCTTATCCATTTCAAACTCCAAACCAAACCGCAGGGCAATTTCGGCTTTGGTCAATTCCTCGCCCAAAGAAAAAGTATGGTCATGACGAAACATAAAATCCAAATCGGCAATTTGCCAAAAAATTTCCTTGGCCGTTCTTCCCTCAAATTGCGCCAGGACTTTGGACATATCCGGATTATAAAGCTTGGCGATGATTCTTCCTTTAATCTCTTCATTTTTTCTTCTTTTAATTGCCCATACCGCCGCAGACGGCAAACCGAAAGGCGTCTTCTTTACGTCGTGTTTTCTATCTATTTCGATTATCCAGTTACTGCGCGGGTCATTATAGCGGTACAAAGGAGGTTTCCACTTAAATTCTGTCCACCAGTTTTGCTCGATTAATTCTTTGGCCAGATTCCAGTCATCGGCATACATATGTGCTGAATGGGTAATTAAACAAAGTTGTCCGAGGGGAAATTTGGCATAATCAGCAATCTCTTTTTGTAATTTTCTTAAGGCAAAAGCGTTTCTTGGCCATCCGTGAAACATATCCTGGCTTCTAAAATGTGCCGTTAAAATAAATTTCCCGTCTTCTACTCTTCCGTTAACCTGTGTCAAACACGGGGTATCGCTCTCGTCTAACTTTTTAAAATCTTCCGATAAGTCATACGTAAACATGGCTAATTTCTTAGAAAACGGCCTTCTTTTTAGAAGTTTTTTTATTTCTTCAATTTGATTTAGTCCGTGCATGTTGCGCAATCTTGCTCCATAGTTGTATGCCGTACCGGGAATTCTGCGGGAGGTTAGTAATTCGGGATAATAAGCTTTTAGTTCGTTTAAAGAAAAAGGCAGGTAGTGAGGAAAATATTCATTTTCCGGATCCTCGTCAGTAATTACCGCAGTCAGGTTAAGAATCTCTTTAAGTTTGTTGTTGGAAGCATAGCGCGTCTTTTCCACCCGACCATACCGACTAATCAAATTAAGTATTCTTAACCAGGTTTTGGCAACTTTATCAGCTTCTACCCTAAAACCTATCTGTTCCGAAGGAAAAGTTTCTATTTCCGAGGTGGCTGGCGGAAAGGTTTCCCACTTCTTGGCAAATGGCTTTTCTTTTTTTAATTTTCTGACAGTCTCTACTAAATCCTCGGTTTTTCTTCCTCTCATATCAATGACCTGAACCATTTTGCGGAAAGTTTCAACAGCCCCTCGCGGAATTTCCTTTTCCAGTTGTCCCCGCGCGTCAATAATTTGGTAGTTCTCATCTATCCCTTTATCCATAAACCGTAAAAAGGCATGACCGGATTGGCTCATGTCAGCACCCCATAACACGATGTAGCGAATATTCGGATTGGCAAAAACGTTCCTGATGATATGATTGATTCCCGCAGCGGCATAGAGGTTACCGATTACACAATAGTCGTGGCTTTCAAAAAAATTTTTTACCACATCTCTTTCCGTCCACAAAGTGGCAATTCCCACGTTACTTTCCAGATTTCCCTGTCTTAAAATGTTGCCGTATAAAACTGGCCAAGGATCAGATCGAAACATATGCGAATGTATAATGTAAAATGTAAAATG
>JACQHK010000002.1 GCA_016199065.1 Candidatus Microgenomates bacterium
ATTATACTTTTGGCTATATTTTTTTTGATTTTAAGCCACTCATCCGTTTTTGCGGCAAACGATCCTTCCTCTGTAGCCAATAATCGTTTCGGAATTCACATCCTCTTTCCTGAAGAACTTGAACAGGCTGCCAAATTAGTTAATTCAAACGGCGGCGAATGGGGTTATATAACCATTCCTGTTCGAAGCGATGACAAAAATTTAGAAAAATGGCAAGCGTTTTTGAATAAGTCGGTAAAGCTTAAAATAATTCCCATCTTGAGACTGGCGACCTATCCTTCCGGAGAAAACTGGACCAAACCGACCGTGTTTGACCCTTTGGATTGGGCTAATTTTTTAGATTCTCTGGAATGGCCAGTGCAAAATCGCTATGTGGTGGTTTATAACGAACCAAATCATGCCCAAGAGTGGGGAGGAGAAGTTAATCCTGAAGAATACAGTCAGCAATTGTTATGGACGTCTCTTGAATTAAAAAAAAGAAACCAGGATTTTTATGTTTTGCCGGCAGGCCTTGATGCTTCTGTGCCGACCAGTAGTACTTCCTTGGATGAATATGCTTATCTAGATCGGATGTATCGCTTTGAGAAAGGTATTTTTAACACACTAGACGGGTGGAATAGTCATTCCTATCCTAATCCTAATTTTTCCTCTTCGGTTGATAATAAAGGACCAAAAAGTGTTATTACTTACGCATGGGAAACAGACTACATTAAAGCTAATTTTGGCAAGGAATTCAATAATATTTTCATAACCGAAACAGGTTGGAATGGGGAGGTGTTGGGCAAAGAACAAGTGGCTGATAATTTTAGCAAAGCATTTTCACAGGTGTGGAACAAGCCGGAAATTATAGCCGTTACGCCGTTTCTTCTTTCGGCACAAGACGGACCGTTTAAAAAATTTTCCTGGACTGATGTAAACTATGCCCCAAACTTTCAGTATCAAAAAGTCGCTCAGATCAACAAGGTGAAGGGGTTGCCAACTTCAACAACAAAATTAGCAGCGATTCCGCAAATAAATATAGAAGAAAATTCTAACTGGTCTGCCCAAAAAACCGATTCATGGCAGCCTAGTACTAAAAATTTCGTAAAGGATTTGGTTAAGTTCTTGATCAATGAGTAAATTACTCTTACTTTTTTTTCTTTTCCTTACTTTAATCGCCCTTACAGTACTAGTTAAAAACCGTTCTAAAGAACCTGAAGTTATACCACGATACAAAAAGCAAACTCATACAATAACCATTGCTGACAAAAAGATTGAAGTCGAGCTTGCTCAAAACCCCGAGCAGTGGCAACAGGGTTTAGGTAATCGCACTTCTCTACCTAAAGATAAGGGGATGTTTTTTTTATTTTCTAAGAAAGATTATTATCGTTTTTGGATGAAAAATATGAGATTCGCTTTAGATTTTATTTGGATTGATCAGAACGTGGTTGTTGATTTAACTCAGAATGTTCCCGAAATCGATCAGGAAAAAATTTACCAACCGAAATTTCCCGTCGATAGGGTTTTAGAGGTAAATGCCGGGTTTGTTAAGGAAAATCAAGTTAAAATTGGAGATCACATCAATTTTGTGTCATATTAGTTTATACTCATCTTACTCCGGTTTGCAGCCCCGCTAAGCGGGGCGAAAAAGCGGATTAGATGAGTTTATACTGAGAAACTCAGGTTACAAACCTGAGTTATCGAAGTATAGTAGTCTTATTAGATATAACATTGCATATTATGGATCTAATCCTTCATTTTCTGCTGTTTCTTGCTTTAATTTTTATTCTTAATTTTTTTCGTAAACATATTGCCCATTCCTTGCAAAAGGTGAGTTATCTTTTTTTTCGAAGTTCTGCACCGGGTGTGATTTTCTATAGTTTTTTTTTCTTACTAGGAGTTACCATACATGAATTAAGTCATCTTTTGACAGCTGAAGTTCTGGGAATTAGAACTGGCAGAATCCGAATTTTCCCCGAGGAAATTAGAAGCGGCAGTCTGAAAATGGGATCGGTGGAATCGGTTGCTGCCGATCCTTTTCGCGAAGCCTTAATTGGTGCAGCCCCTTTCTTAGTGGGGATAACACTCATTACTGCTATTGTCTTTTCTCAGTTCAGGCAAATCATTAGTCTCGACATAAACAGTTGGCGTCTACTAATTAACCCCGTGCATCTCTTTTTATTATACTTAGTTTTTTCCATTTCAAACACGATGTATGTTTCTAAAGAAGATCAAAGAGCCTGGTGGGTTCTCCCGATAGTTTTTTTTCTGATAGCCAGTATTATTTACGTCTTTAATCTAACTTTTACGGAGTTTTTGCCTGTTTTTGCCCAATATTTCCGTTTAGTTAATTTAGCACTGGCCGTCTGTGTGGCGTTGGATATTCTTTTTACGTTAGTACTTTTGATTACCCAAAAAGCCGGTGAGAGAATCACCGGCTATAAGGTCGTTTCACACCAATAGCGTTTGCTACTTTTATTCCACAGTTATACTTCCGAAAAGCGTAGGATTAAGATGGTCGTGAAATTTCCAGGTACCTAACTTTTCGAATTTAAACTCGTAACTTTCGCCTGGTTTTACTCCTTTAAGTGCGTCAAAACCGGGCAAATCCGTGTGTTGAGGGTGCGGAGCAGATGCTACTTGGTGATCCTCTTGACCTGTATTTATAAACGTAACTACTGTTCCGGTCTTCACGGTGGTGGATTTGGGCTCAAATCCGGTATCGGTCATTTTTATCTCTACCTTCTCCATCATCGCCTCTCCCGCGTTGGTAGCTTCCGGAGCAGCTGTTGTTTCCTCGATTATCGCTTCCGTCGGCGTGGCTGGCTGTTGAGTTGTTTGGGTGTTACATCCCGCAATAACGAGTGCAACTACCAGTAGCGTAAGAAAAATAAATGATTTTCTCATTTACCCCCTTTCTTAATTAATAAAAAGTAAAATTAGAATAAATAAATTCTTTATTCAAGTCAAGATTATAAAAGCGCAGCCGCTTCCGAATCTAACATATAAGTAATATTAGGGTGATTTTGCAGAAAAGAGGCCGGACACTCTGCTGAGGGATTTTCAGTCAGGCTTCTTTTGACAGATAAGGCCTTTTTCTCACCTTTGGCCAGTACCATAATTTTTCTGGCCGATAAAATTGTTTTAATACCCACTGTTAAAGCTTTGGTGGGAAAATTTTCGACTTTATCAACGTTATTAACCAGTATGGTTTGGGTACTAATATTCGTAACATGCGTAAGAGAGTCTTGAGGCGTACCGGGTTCACAAAAAGCAATGTGGCAGTTTTCTCCTAAACCTAATATGGCCAGATCTAAACCGCCGGCTTCCTGAATTTCTTTTTCGTATTTTAGACATTCTTGTTCGGGGTTTAACGCTTGACTGTCTAGCATATGAAAGTTCTCAGGAGGAAGATTGATATTATCAAGTAAATTATTTTTAATATAAGTATAAAAGCTTAGCGGATCATTTTTGTCTTGGGGATAATAACAATCAAGCATAAAAATAACTACTTTGGACCAATCAATTGTTTTGTCAACAGAGAGCAGTCTATACAAACTAGTTGGAGTATTGCCGGTAGGTAGGGCAAGAACTGGTCTGTTGGTGTTTTCCATCACCTTTTTGATTTCTGAGGCGGTTATAGAATAGATTTTATCAGCTCTTTCAATTACTATTTTCAACATAGGCATCAGTAATTTGTTTTTGGTACAAATTCTCAATATAATATCACAATTCACTATGGTCGAGAATGTAAATATTCCTGTAACAAAAGAAAGACTAAGTGTTGCGCCGCGTATTTTGTTTGTCGATTTAGACGAAACAATGCTTCGGCGCAATAATCAAACCCTGGCTGAGGTTAAACGAGTTGTTAAAACCTTGGACAAGTGGTGCGAATTTAATAATATTTTACCTATCGTAGTAACGCAAAAACCAGGAGACTTTTTTAAAAAAGGTTCGAAAATAAAAGACTCCAGAAAATATCAAGAATTCCTGAAGCTGAAATGGCATATTGACGGTAAAAATATAAAAATGCCTTTTGTTCTCTGTGAAATGGGATGTTATGCATTAATGACCGGTAAGAAAAACGGCCAGGAACACGAATTGATTAATAATCCGTTATTTGAGAACTTTACTAACACCGATGGTGGAGAAGAAAGTCCGCGTCAGCGACTAATAGATATGTTGCAGAATAAATTTGTTACGCCAGGCTATGGTGTGTTTGAGGAAGGTAGGTTGGCGGGCGTAAGCATCATAGTTTCGCCAAAAGGTGTTGAACAAAAAGGCGGCGGAAATATAGCTTTGGCTAAAGCAAAAATCAAAGAGGAGAGCGTAGCAACGGAAGAATGGCCAGGAATCGAACCCTTTATTAACATATTGATAGACGGCAATGATGTTGATTATGAGCTAAGACTCGTCGCGGAAAAAGGAAAGGGTGTGGGAGTAGAACTAGTTGAATTTTTATTAGAAAATCAAGAAAGCCTGAAAAACGATCCGAGATTGGAAAAAATTCGTGATTTGGTAAGACGCCAGAAGGGCAGAGCGTTCGGGATAGTAGATGATAAAGCATACGCGGCAAAGGTGGCTGCCATCCAATTTATTTTAAATGGTGGCTTTGCGGCAACCCAGACAGAAGCAGATGAAGAATTAAAGGCAGCAATTACGGAAGCCGGAGGAACGGTTTCCCCAACACGTAGAATGCTTGGTGCTCTTGCTGGTTTGGGCTCAGAGTTGCTAAGGTTACGGGAAAATGAGATATTGCAGAGTACCGTTGAATTTAAAAGTAGATTAGCCCAATTGGTTGATAAGGATAATAAGTATAAGCCTAAAATTGTGGCTCTGGGAGATTCTGAGAGAGGACAAGAGATGTTTGAGGATGTAATTAAAGGTACCCACATACGAGTAGATAAAATTGCCTTCGGTGATTTCGAAATAGAGAAAGATTATTTGAATATGTTGATTACGACCATGTCTGTCAGGCCAACGAAATTCTTAAACGCGATTTTCTTCGTACGGATAGAAAATGCACATCAAGAGCAACTTGTTGCGGATTTTTTTCAAAAAATGGATAGAGTATATCGAAAAAGAAACATTCAACCTAATATTTCGTTGGTGGTTTTCGGTCCAAGTCTGGAAAAAGACCGCGTTTCGCTTATTTCTACCAAAGTTCCCGAGTATCTCAGGCAATCTAATATCTTATCTAAAACTGATTCCGGTGATCCAAGATATACAAATTGGGCATACCGAGACAGTTCTGAAAAAAAACAGGTTCTCGATCAGGTGGCCAGAACCATAGAAGCTCATTTAATGAGTTTAAGGCAAAGAGGAGTGGTAACTATATAAT
>JACQHK010000062.1 GCA_016199065.1 Candidatus Microgenomates bacterium
CCATTAGACGATCCCGCAATCTTGAAGAATTTTCTTTTTCTCAAGCCTTCCCTTCCAACATTTAAAATACTTTTCTCTATTTCGGCGAAGTCGATCGTTTTAAATTCTTCTAAGTATATAATTTTATATGGCTTAAATGGTTTTGTCGACGTAACTCGTCCTTTATTATGATCGTCTAATCTTTGAGTATAATCCCTCGTACTGCCAACATAGATCCACTTAGATTTCTTTTCGCTCAGTAAAAAATATACATAACACATAAGGCCGCTGTCCCTGCCTGCGCAGGCAGGCTACCATTAGACGATCCCGCAAAGGTTCGCAAAGGGTAAGTTATTGTAGCAAACGTGATTTGATAAATCCAGATTATTTCCCCTTGACTCAAAAGGCGGCAAGGATGATTATATTTATGACGTTTCTGTGTTTTATGAAAAGAATAATTAAAAAAGAATCATCGTTTTTGCGACGCAATCTTTTTAAAATAATATTTCTGACAGTTTTTCTGGGAATCTGTTTTATCTTAGGCGCCTGGTATCAACTACACAACGATATCGGTTTTACCTCAGACATCTCACGCGACTTTTTGCTTTTTAGAGAAATAGACGTCAAGAAAATCATTTTGATCGGTCCGCGCTCCAGTGTGTCGGGACTGTATCATGGTCCTCTTTGGTTATATTTAAATTACCCGGCATATCTGATCGGACAGGGGAATCCGGTAGTGGTTGGCTGGTATTGGATTTTACTATCGGCGGTCTTTTTAGTCAGTTGTTTTTTTGTGGCCAGAAAACTTTTTGGCAGAAACACTGCCTTTGCCTTTTTACTTTTCATGGCTGTCTATACAGGTTTTCATTCGTCAGGATTATTTAACCCCCACGGAGCCTATTTTCTCATGCCCGTTTTTTTCTATGTTCTCTATTCCTATCTGAAAACGGGTTTGCTCAAATATCTGCTACTTACGGCGGTAAGCACGGGATTGATGATCCAATTTCAAATAGCCATTGGTCTGCCTTATCTAATCCTGGTCTTTTTGTTAGTCTTAATTTTTTCCGTACGCCACAAAAAATATCTTTATCCAGTGGTTTTCTTTGGAGTTATAACATTGATGATTTCTAATTTCATTCTTTTTGAAATAAAACACGATTTTCTTATTACTAATGGCGTTTTGCGTTTCGCCCGCGACAATTCCTTTGCCGAAAAAGTGGATTTATCTGTTATTCTCAAAGATCGTCTGTCGTTTTTATATGCCTATCCGGAAATCATGCATGAAAATCCCTATAATTTAAGCCGCCTGGTTAATATTATTTTTGTGCTGTTTGCGCTTCTTAGTTTAAGGCTGAAAAAATTTCGCGGTCAATACCTGCTTTTAATGTATCTCTATGTGGGTTACGCAGTGCTTAGCATAATTAACGTTGGTCCAATCCTCTATTTTTATCAATTTCCTCAGTTTGTGTTGGTTTTTCTCTTCTTTTGTTCTTTTATTGATTTATATCCTAAATTCATATTTAAAGCTATTTTTACTTTAATTCTTGTTTACAACCTCGCTATTTCAATAAGAAACGCCTCGTTCTACGGAGTAACTAACGGGGTTAAACTCGATTCCTGGAAAATATTATACGAAGCTGACAAAAAAATATATGACAGTGAGAAGCAGGACTTTGGCTATTTTGTTTTTGCACCTGACTCTTTAGGGTACACTCCCAAATATGTCATGTTATATCTGGACAGGGTTTATAAGGGCAAAGGGCATTATTTTCAAAAGTTGCCTATAACATACATAGTTTCCGAACCGCATAAGCTGTTTAAAGACGAGTGGTGGAGAAAACACGATTTGCAAATTACCCAGGAACCGGTTTTTTCCCTAACTTACCCCAACGGTTACAAAGTGGAAAAATTTCTCTTAACTGATGAACAGATTAAAACTCCCTTTGACCCGAGCATTGATCCCGGAATCAGTTTCCGTTAGTTTTCGTTCCGACGATTTGATTGCTGCATATACAATTGATAAAATGCGCGTCATGGCAGAAAGACACGTAAATTGCATAAGCTACGTATTATTTAGACAAGGTTTAATTGATAACGAGAGATATATTCCACCCCAAGTCTAAATGATCTTTTATCTACGCATGACAAAATATTCGAAATTGCCCAAGCCCAGGTGGTTGCCGTAACGCGGGCACGTACCGAACATGAGTTCCATTTGGGTCCGACCGTCTGTCATTTGGGATTGTTAGAAGATGGTGGAAAATACGTTCTGCACAGAAGAGAATATGGTGGTGATATTAAACGTGATCCCTATAAAAAGGCCTTAGGTGAATATTTAAATCAGCCAGACAGATTTAATATTTTATATTTAAAACGCAAAAATAGATGATAATTTTTATTCCTTTCAATATATCTTCTAAAGTTATTTATTAAAGTCTAAATTGGCTAATAATAATTTTAAGTAGTCCGATAAAGTACGATTGTAGCAGAATCGCATGTAAAACTCTCTCCCCCTCTCGTAGCGCGGCGCGAAGAGCGAATCTAGGAATAGGATCGTTAATCACTATTTTTATTTGTACTGTCCCCCTTCGCTAAAGCTTCGGAGGGACATAATAATTTCTAATTCCTGTCCCGCTTAGCGGGATCGGAAAGAAATTATAATGAGCGGGAGACGGGATTCGCACCCGCGACCTCCCCGCCCTCGGCGGGGCATTCTACTGCTTATTTATTAATCTTCTGAATGCGTTTCCGCCTTTATAAGATTTTATTTGTCGTTCTCTCTTTATAGCCTCTTTTTTTGTATCAAACTCTTCGATGTAAATTGTATTCCATGAACTGGAATATTTTGTAGATCTTGTTTGACCTCGATTGTGTTCTATAAGTCTTCTGTTCTTATCGGAGCTAAATCCAATATAGTATTTACCTATATTATTGGTAAGAATATAAACAATATATTTAGGGCTCATGATTTTTGGAGCGGGAGACGGGATTCGCACCCGCGACCTCTTCCTTGGCAAGGAAGCATTCTACTGCTGAACTACTCCCGCAGAGACTTTTTATTATATCAATCAGTT
This sequence comes from Candidatus Microgenomates bacterium, assembly GCA_016199065.1. Classification (GTDB taxonomy): domain Bacteria; phylum Patescibacteriota; class Microgenomatia; order JACPZF01; family JACPZF01; genus JACQHK01. The sequence continues at coordinate 3,054 of JACQHK010000062.1, forward strand.
GAATTTGCAGCAACAAGGTGAAATACTCTTAATTTTGTAGATATTTTCTCAACAAAAAATAGTAAAATATTGATAATGTCAGAAAACAAAGACGTTTTGCCTACTAACATGGGAAAAGAATTAACTAGCATTCCCGAATGGTATGAAGTTAACCCCAATTACAGGTTGCGAATTTTGCCCCTAGAACACGATTTACGTTTACTACCTAATCAGTACGGAACTTTAAAAGAAGGAATAGGATCCAGCGATGCGAGTATTTTTGAATATTTCCGCCCCGACTGGGGAGATTCAGGAAATTGGGCAATAACAGGATTGTTTACGGTTGATGGCCTGCCCTGGTTTGATGAGGCAGGAAAAATTGCTGCATCATTAAATAAAGACATTTTAAACTTTGATCCGGCCCATGGTCCTCCCTGGGCTGTCATTAAAGGTACTGAAGCTAGCTTAATGGTTGGAGGATTATCTTTAGCTCTTAGTGCCGGGTTAGATCGTTTTAAGACCAGGAGAGATTTTTTGTTCTCCGGCGCAAAAGTTGCTGCTGGAGTTTTTCTGGCCGCAACCGGTTTTATACCACAACTTTCACTTGGAAAAGAGCAGGGTTCTGCTGAGGATACTGGTATTCCAAACGAATCCTATTTCAGGATGGCTGTTGTTGCCGGATTGATTGAATTAATGGGAAAAAATTTGGCTGCTCTTGGCAAAAGTGAAACTCATACTCTGATTTATCCGCCTTTTCATATTATTAGAATATTAAGGAACCTTCGTTTGCCAGAAGAACGAAACATTATTTTAAATAACTCTGCGTTTTTTAAACTCATTCCTAACTTAAGAGAAGCCTATTTTGTGGGAAGAAGACGCAGATTTGAAAATAATACTTGGAAGCAAGTTAATACTGTTTCGTTAGCCTAAATTTAGAGAAAGTAATTTCATTTTCTAAAACGCTTCACAATCCAGTTAACTAACTCCGACTTTTGTTCTTTAGGCAAATCTGCGAGTTTGGAAATAATACAGTGATCGGTTGTGTCCTCTGTTCTTATTAATGAACTTTGCAAAGCCTTTTCTAATATCCTCATCAAATATTTCATATTTCTGGGAAGAGTTTTGGTGGCAACGTCAACATTGCCAGTATGTGTGGTTTCTGCACTTTCTTCTGCGCTAACGTCATCAGATAATAGAACAAACCCCAAACGGTTTAAGCTTGCCTCATTAGGTATCTGTAATTCAGGGTTACCAAAAAATAACTCTCTAAAGACACTTTGTTCGAACGAAATACCCATATCGTAGGCTATACCTTTTCGTATTCCACTGATTTTGCCAAGAAGGTTGTTTAACAAAATGCTAAATTTTCCGGAATCGACAAGATCTTTATACGATCTTTCTGCGCTTGCGATTTCGGTAAATTCCTGAAACTGAGTGGCATTTGGTGTACCAACCACTGCCGCTACACCCACTTCATCTGAAATCCCTTGTTCTTCTGCAACTTCCATTGCCAACCGAGCCATTTCAGGAGTTGTGGTATTATTCAATTTGGGCTGGAAATGAATTCCGAAAAACCTGTCTAATATTGATCGTGGGCCCTTTCCTGGTGCTAAAATTGAGTTTTCTTCGGTATCGCTACCAATGATAGCTAAATTTTCTTTCTTCAATTCTCCACCATGAACTGCCCCGGCCAAATAAGTTGTGACAATAATGGGATTTTCTCCTTTGGTTCTTCTTCTGCGAATATATTCTTTTACAACGTTATATTGATGGGCAAGCTGCATATTAGCGAATCTTTCGCCTTCCCACTCATTGGGATGTGGTCTGCCTTGAAACCAGACTACCGTTTTTCCGTTAATTCTGGAGATAAACACGTCTCCATGATGACCTTCAATATCGGTTTGTAAAAAATTTTTAAAAGCCCCCTTTCCGTATTGACCTAATTTTTCGCCACCTTCCGGAGGTTTGAATCCGGCAGTTAACCAAACAATGGCATCCGGTTGTTCGTATCCTTTTTGATCAATTAAATTCTCAAATTCAGTGGTGTCTGAGGCGACAAGCAGAACTTCCGCAGCTTGGGCAATTAAGCGTTGTCTCTGAATCTCCAATACTCCCCAAAAACGGGGATACATTATTTCACGCACATGGGGTTTTTCCAGACCAGTTAGGGCAGCAACAGCTTTTGAGTCAAAACCATGTAACTTGTCAAAAACCCTATCGAAGATCGGTATTTCAACAGGCATTTTTATAGCACCAACAACTTTGCTATAAAATATTATTTTTACAAGAATTTGTCAATCTTATAAAAAAATTATTGGGGTATTAACATGAAAACACAATAGAGATTACTTCTTAAGGATTGATAAGGAAGAAGTAATAAGAAGGTAATAGAGTTAAGAGCGGAAAACTTCCATTATCATCTTGGTTAATCTTTTTGATTCTTTATCCAGTTCTTTAAGCCATTTCTCTTCCCGGGAGTTTTTTCGGATTGTGGTTTGTAAAAGTTGAATATAACCTCTGATAGATGTCAAAGGCGTATACAGTTGATGTCTGATCTTTTCATTTTTTACTTTTTTTTCCATGATTACTATGCTTTTTTTAGTATATATTTATTTACTTTCTCCAGTAATTCCTCAATTTCAAAGGGTTTGGCTAAAAAATCATTTACGCCGGCCTCTGTGGCTTTTTTTTGAACGTCACTTGAAGCAGAAACAAGCACGATGGGTATTTTTTCGGTTTTGGAGTTTTTTCTTAATCTCGCGGCAATTTCAATACCGTTCATCCCCTGCATCCAAAGATCCAAAAGAATTAAGTCAGGCTTTTTACTTACGGAAATTTTCTCTACATCGTGTCCGTCAAATACAGTTTCAACCTTAAAATTGTTTTCTTCAAGCAATATTTTTAACACTTCGGAAATGTCCCGATCGTCTTCAACCACCATGACGGTTTTTTTCGGATTTTTCATTTACTTTGCCTTCTTAAGGGTAGGCTGAAATAAAAAGTTGAGCCTTTATTTAACTTACTTTTAAACCACATTTTACCATCTAATTGTTTGATGATCTCTGCAGAAATGTAAAGTCCTAATCCAATACCGGGAATGTGTTTGCGTTCGGAATGAATTCTTACGAAACGTTCGAAGAGCAAGTCCTGTTTATTTTTCGGAATACCCATGCCGAAGTCTTTTACGGAAAGTATGACTTCTGATCGACTAGAAGAACTTTCGATCACAATTTTTGTTGCTTCTGGCGAATACTTGATGGCATTGGTAATTAAATTAGTGATAACCTGCACGAGCCGGTTTTTGTCGGTGCGAAGATATTTTTTAACGAAACCTTTTTTAACTATCCGGTGTTTACGTGAAGTTTTTTGCAGCATTTCGATCGTTTCTTCAACAATATCATCGAAATTGTAGACATCTTCGTTTAATTCGATAATTCCGCTGCGCATTTTAGTTACATCGAGTAAACCATTAATTAAATAGGTTAATTTATTAATTTCATCATCCATCTTGGAAAGAAAATATGCAGTTTCCTCATCGCCTATTTGTTTAAAACGGGTCTTAAGAATTTGGGTAAATGCCTTAAGTGTAGTAATTGGTGTTTTTAATTCATGACTGGCAATACTGACAAATTCTTCTCTTCTTGCCTCAAGAAGCTTTCTCTCTGTTATATCACGACTGATAAAAGAAAAGCCTATCAACTGATGCTTAACATTATGGATCGGAGAAATGGTAACCGAGACCGGAAAAACTGTTCCGTCTTTTTTACGTCGGGTAGATTCAGTTTTTTTAACTGTTTTGCCTTTTTGAATTGTTTCTAAGAGCATTAAGGTTTCCTTAAGGTTCTCTTGAGGCATCAGTATATTAATTTTTCTACCAATTACTTCACTCTTTTGATAACCAAATAATTGAGATGCTCCGTGATTCCAGTTAGTAATTTTAGTTTTCAGATCAATACCGTAGATGGCATCTTCAGAAAATTCGACAATTCTTCCAAGTTCAAGAAGGCTCTCCTCAGATTTTCTTTTTTGGGTAATGTCTCGAAAGACATTTATTACAAAAATAATTTTTCCTCTTTGGTCAAACACCGGAGTGGCTTTAACCTCGGCCCACTTTTCTGAGCGATTTTTCTTATTTCTGAAACCGACGATAACACCAGATTCCGATTTACCCTGCAGAGCTTTTCTACCTGGCAGATTATTTAAATTAAGTTTATTACCGTCCTCATCAAATATTTCAAATTTATCAATAATTTCCGATGGTTTAGCCTTAAGAAGCGAGTCCAGATTTGGGTAATCAAGAATTTTTAAGGCAGTGTTATTGGCAAAAACCAGCTTCCCCTGAGTATTTTGTACGGTAATACCGTCAGCGATATTTTTTAAAATGACCTCTAACTGCGGCTGATAACCCTGGGGATTATTAAAAATAGTTGAGATATTGCTCATTCAGTTTAATGACAAAAAGATTTTGCATAACCTTATAATATTCTACTATAGTGAGATTTTTTTAGAATATAAGAATTTAGTAATAATTACGTAAGAATTTAACTTTATAGAAAATTTCTTAGAAAATAATCAAGCAGTTTTTTTCTTTTTCTTTAATCCTCCCAAGCGACCGATGGTTTGAAAATAACTCATACCTCTTTTGGCAGTTACGAGTCCACCCTTCCTACCGATTGCTGCATGCCTTTTAGAATTTCCGAACCACCCGCTTTTCTTCAGAGATATCACCATAACATAACTATCTATGATAATTTTTAAATTATGATAATAAAATGGTAAGAGTCTGATAAGCTTGTTTACTACTCTGTTATAATAAATTGATGATAAAAGAGATTTTGGTTGTGGAGGACGACCAGAGCGTTCTTAAATATTTAAAGGAACTGCTTACTGAGAACAATTTTTCCGTAAAAACCGCAAATGATGGTACCTCCGCCTTAGATTTAATTTCACGTCAGCCTCCCGATCTCGTTATATTAGACCTCGGTCTTCCCAATCTCACAGGAGAATCGGTGTTGCAGGAAATTAGAAAGAAAAACCCTAAATTGCCAGTAATTATTCTGACGGGAAAAGATAGCGTGGCTAACATCGTGCACGGCTTAAGCATAGGCGCAGATGATTATATGACCAAGCCTTTCGTTGCAGACGAATTGTTAGCCAGAATCAAGGCCAGATTAAGAAACGAAGGAGATGGAGAGTCAGTGTTAAGGGTAGATGATTTAATACTAAATCCTAAATCATTAGAGGTTAAAAGAGCTGATATCTCCATTGACCTAACTCCGCATGAATTTAAGCTTCTGGAATATTTAATGATAAATAAAAATCAGGTTTTATCTCGTGATATGATTTTAAACAGAGTCTGGTCATATTCCCCCGATGTGGAAACAAGGGTCGTAGATGTATTTATGGGATATCTGCGTAAAAAAGTTGACGCGAAATTTAAAAAGAAACTAATTAAGTCGGTTCGCGGATTTGGTTATACTGTTAAAGATAATTAAATAAGCCAGTCCAATACAGTAGCTGCAGTCCAAGCTTGAAAGCGGCATCCCATTTTGCCTGAATTAGACTGATATTCCACAAAATTTCCCTGAGGATCTCTAATGTAAAGTTCAATCGGACATTTAAAAAAGTACAGTGGCCTTAAGGAGGATTCCTTTAGTTGTTTTGCTTTTTCTGTTTCTCCCCAATCTTCTAAGGCGTTGTAGGCTAAGCCGTTAGCCATTGGCCAGAAACTGCCATTGTGATAAGAATTATGGTGGTGGTTGAAAGTTGGCGAATTCTTGCTCATGGTTCGTAACCCGCCATTTTGATCATAAAGGTCATTTTCAAACGAACGGTTAATAATATCTTCTAAATAACTTTCTTCAAAAATTACTTCTTTACCTCCTTTATTATGATAAGTTGCCCACAAGGCAAGAAGCGGATTGATCGTTATTGTTTTAATTTGCTCTTTGCGACCATTCAGAGCCTGAGCCGCGAAGTAATATTGATAATCTTTAAAAATAAAATGATTATTAAAAACATCCTTCATCGCTTTTGCTTGAGAAAGAAGCTTTTTACCAAAACTTGGGTTATTCTGGAGATAAAAATCAGCCCAGAGTTTTAATGCGAGCCAGGAAAAGGCTTGTACCTCGACTGGAGCAATCGGATAAAGAGGAAAATTGCCTTGGGCATCCTTTAAGGATTCGGCAGAATCGGTCCAGGATTGTACCTTCAAACCGCCATAGCGACGATTTATCGGAAATTCATATTCAATCAGAAGATCCTTATCTTTATCACCGAAGCTTATTATCCAGTTAAGTCCCTTTTCAATCCGGGATAAGCTATTGAGTAAAAATATATTATCTTTAGTTTGTTCCCAGTATCTATAAAATGCAATTAGCGTTAACGGAGTAGAATCGACAGAGTCATAGTTTCTTAATATACCGTCCTGATAAACAAACCAGGGAATATCTCTTTTTAAAAGTCTTTCGTAATTATTTTTTCTAAATTCATGAATAAATTTACCTGGTTCCTCGCCACTTTCTAAATTAAACTCGATCCCCTGAGTATTAAGTAATGCCAGAAGACCAGTTTTACATATTGCCAGTAACTTAGCATCAGGCCAGCGTTTATAGACACGTAAAATTTTTAAAATGGTAATAGCGCTATCTCTTCCAAATAAGCATCCGTATGCTTCATTTCTTGATGAAGCGCTTATTCCCTCTTCCGAAGATAAATCCAAAAGAGTTTGATATGATTGATCGCGGAGAAACCCGAGGTCCATAGTGTATATATCACAATAAGACAAAATATATGTAAATACAAGCAAGCAGTTAGCTGAAGCGTGACTGACCGTAACGATACCGATATTGATTTTGTTGGACTACCTCCCTAGCGTTAATGATCTTTTGATAAACCTTTTCGTATTGATCTACCATATTATTCACATCGAACTTCTCGCTCGCTACGTTGCGGCAATTCTTTCTTTCGATAAAATCGATCCACTGAATATATTCACACATTTCATTGATGTCATTGGCGATAAATCCGTTTATACCGTCATCGATTATTTCCGGAACAGAACCGTTATTAAAAGCTACTATCGGACAGCCGCAGGCCATTGCCTCAATCAGCGTTAGACCAAACGGTTCTTGCCAGGTGCAGGGATGGAGAAAGCACAAAGCTTTACTATAGAGCCTATTTCTTTCACTCTCCTTCACTTCTCCTATCCATTTAATTTTGTCATTAAGGTAAGGTTTTACATAGCGGTTGAAATATGGTTCGTTAAATTTCTCCAATTTGGCAGCAATTATTAATGGTAAATTAAGCCGTCTTGCAGCCTCAACCGCGTAACGAGTCCCTTTTTCCTTACAAATTCTGCCTACGTATAATAAATATCCATTATGTTTTTCACTAAACGGATAGGCCGGAGTTTCTATGCCGTGATAAATGTTGTCAAAATAGTTTAGATCAGGGGCGGGTTTTCGCTGACTGTAAGAGATAGAAATCAGAAACGGATTACGATAATTTCTTAATAAAGCAATTTGATGCCGATTCAACACCCCATGTAAAGTATAAATTACGGGTGTGCTGCTTATTTCAGCTGCAGGTAACGAAAAAAGACCTGAATGATCGTGAATAATATCAAAATCCTCCTGTTTCTGATAGGGTTTTCCGCTGTTTAAAATATTCCAATAAGTTCGATCAGCCCAATGTTTTAGAGAGGCCTCCCGCAGGCCGTGAGGGAATGATCCTATTAACTTAGCTGAAGTAATCGAGTCTTTGGTAGCAAAAAGCGTTATTTCGTGTCCTCTTTTGACCAAACCTTCGGTTAGCAACGAAACAACCCTCTCAGTTCCGCCATATTTTTTGGGAGGAGTTCTTTCAATTAAGGGAGCTATTTGTGCAATTCTCATAGCACAAGAATAGAAAACTTGTACTAAAGAAAAACAAAGAAAAGGTAAGAAAACAGTGAGAAAAAATGTGTGTGTTGGATGTTACAATAAATCAGTGCCGGGACCAGTAAAGCCTGTCCACCTTGGGTGGAAACCTGGATAACGTGTTTTTCAGCCTGCCGAATCGGCGGGTGACCACCTCTGCCATTTATTGGGAGATAAGTTAACTCGGTGCCGGGACCAGGAGTCGAACCTGGATAACGTGTTTTTCAGACACGCGCGTTGACCACCTCTGCCATCCCGGC
>JACQHK010000007.1 GCA_016199065.1 Candidatus Microgenomates bacterium
CCCTTCGTCACTTCGTTCCTCAGGGTAAACCCTTCACACTGAGCGTAGCGAATGTGTTCGAATTAAGTTTAGTTTTTTCTCTCTTTTCCACCTTTTTATCTCTCTTTCTCTTTTTGCAGCCAGAATGCGATTAACAAATTTTTCACTATATATTATTTTAACAGGTAGTTTTCCCAAAAGAGATTTGGCACCCTTTTTATGGTTATGCAACCATTCTCGTCTTTGCAAATCCGGTGTTATGCCCGTATACAAAGAGTCGTCTCTGCATCTTGCTATGTATGTATACCATGTCATACACGTTAATTTGTCAAGACTTTTACGTCGGAGCCAGAAAGCGTTTACGCTGCTCGTTCCGATGACGAGTCATCGTCAGAGTGAAAGCGCAGCGAAGCGCCTCTGAGAGGAATCGAACCCCCATCAACGGTTCCGAAGACCGCCGCTCTATCCATTGAGCTACAGAGGCATAAATTTGGCTGAGTGGGTGACGTACGGGAGTCGAACCCGCTAAAATTGCCTCCACAGGGCAACGCCTAAGCCGTTCGGCACACGTCACCATTTTAATTAACAATCGATATCAGGCGCGCCTGGCGGGAGTCGAACCCACAACCTACTCCTTAGAAGGGAGTTGCTCTATCCATTGAGCTACAGGCGCTACATCAGGCTGGACAGCCACGTCTGACGTGGTGCAAAAGCAAACTTTATTTTACCATAAATAACTTAATTTATAATTTAGAATGTAAAATGTATAATTAGTTTGATTAGAGATCATAGATTTATTACGAAGATTCGTTAGGATGGATTGGAGAAAACAAAAGATTACAAACTTAAGAATCTAGATAGGTTTTCAAAATATAAATAAACAAAAACCGTTGGTTGGAGAATGCCGCTTTTTGTTAACCTATGAGAAAGAATCGCCTGCCTGCGCAGGCAGGTTGGGAAAGAAACGTAGTTTCTGTCCCACATGGCCGTGATGGTGGAATTGGCAGACACGCAGGCTTCAGGAGCCTGTTCCCTTAAACAAGGAGTGGGAGTTCAACTCTCCCTCACGGCACCACGCTAAACGAGTTGAAGTTTTATTGTCTATTAACAGAGTAATTTTTTCCGTAAAAGAGAAATACTGCCACGTCATCTTCGACTAGATATTTCTGAAACTGTTGATAAAGATCCAAACGTTCGTTTTCATCAACCGTTCTTCGAGCATCCTCCAGAAGTTTGTCTATTCGCGGGCTGTGATAATTAGAAATATTACCTAATTGTGTTGAATGCCACAAATAATATTGATCAGGATTCTTGGGTATTTCCAGCTCTGCTAAAAAAACATCAAACGAATCATCAGGAATTTGAGACGTTTCCTTTACCGTAGTCTTAATACCTCTCTCGCTCCAGGCTTGGGATATTTGTTCAGCTAAATTTTTAAATCCGGGGACGGTTAATAATTCTATACGCAAATTTTTGCTGTCAGTTGCCTCCTTTTTATCAGTAAGATCCTTTAAGTATTTAGTGGCTAAATCATCATTAAAATTATATTCCTTTAAGTTTTTGTTGAAGTAAAATGAGGTAAAGGGAATAGGACCGCTGGCCTTTTTATAATTTTTATAGACTTTGTCGGGAATGGCATAGGTTAATCCCAGTCTTATTTGTTTTTCATCGAAAGGCGGTTTTTTTGTATTAAAAAAAAGTGTAACAATGTCTTGAAACGCATCGTTGCTGGAGATGTTATTTGAATTATAGGCGTTGCTTATCGAAGAAATATTTTTCAATCCGGTCAGGCGGGAAACTTTTTTTAACTTTAGAGCTAGCAGGGCATCTTTTTCCGTGGCGTAAAATTTGTAAGTAATTTTGTCTTTCGGATTGTTTACATTGTTAAGCTCGAGACTTTCTATAAAATTATCTTTCCAGATCAATTTCGATACTTTATGTTCGCCTAAGCCAAGAAGACTTTTTTTAAAGAGCGGTTGTGAAACAAGCCAAGGTAAGGACGCGTAGGGTTCTTTTAACTTAAATTCCACGAGAGAGTCTCCCCTAGCTCTAATTTCCACGTCACGTAAGCGATAGTTGATATCAAAAGAAATAAATCTTTTTCCATCTTGCCACTTTAAATTTGGTTTTAACTCGAATAAATAAGTTCGCCCAGCATCCTGGACTTGCCATTTTTGTGATGCTGCAGGAGTAGCCTGTCCGTCTTCGGTGATTTTCGTCAGCCCGAAACTTATTTTCTCTTGAATCTCTAACGGAAGATTGACCAGAGTATAGTGTCCAACCATTCCGACAGAGTTTTCTTTCTCTACGACATCTCTGACGGAAAGTGCGTAGTCACTTACTAAATAGACGGTAAGAATGAGACCAAGAATAAAACCCAAGAAAAAGAACTTCTTTTTTTTAGTTAGGAAGGATTGAATATACCAGTAAATTGCCCGTGGTTTTTTAATTAAGGAAGGCATTTTATTGCACGCACCTGAAAATTCTGAACTATTTTACCAAGCAAAGCAAGAAAACATAAATTATAATGACTAGATTTTATGTGCAGATCACTTCACCAGAACGGATAATATCGATGTGATTAAGAACAAACAGCTCAGAAAAATGGTTGTCAAATGAAAAATGCGCTCCACTCCCCGTTTAGTACGAAACATCTCTTGTGATTGACCGAAGCTGGTTCCTAAACCTCCGCCTTTGGTTTGTACTAAAATCACGACTATCAAAGCCATGGACACTAAAATTTGTATCGTATTTAAGATCACATTCATGAGATTAATTATAGCATAATATCTATTAAATCAGTTTACTATCCAGGAAAAAAACTTATTGGCGATGGTAAAAATAAATGCGGCAACGAAATAGCTTTGGAAACGGGAGAGGATGATAGCAGGAATGTTTAAACCCAATATCGAAAAAGCCTGGTACGTTTGTGAGGCCAATGAAATTTCAGGAATAAGAAGAGTTAGTATATAAAATAATATTACCGATTGTAGAAAATTAATTAATCCTAAGGTTAAAAAACTCAGCGGTAACATAATAATCTTTAGTAACCAGGACAGGACTGGAAAAATAAGAAGCAGAACGATAATTGCCTTCAAAAAAGCCAGAGGCGGGTTTTCGATGTTAAAACCATCAGGTAGAAGCAAAGCCAGACAACTTAATGCTAAAAAGTAGGATAAGACTTTCTGAAAAATACTTTTCATTTTTCTGTAAAAAGTGTTTTAAAATGTTTCATACGCAGCAGTGTATGGTACTTTTTAGCAAAACGATGAGCCTCATCTCTTATTCGCTGAAGTACATGAAGTGCTGGGTTTTGTCGGTTTACAGTTAATAGTTTCGAATTTGGTAGACAGATTTGTTCCATGCGTTTTGCTAAACCAATTACGGGAATCGATTCTCCCGCATCAAAAATTGCCTCTTGGGCGAATTTTAATTGTCCAAAACCTCCGTCAATTAACATCAGATCGGCCTTGCCCCATTCTGGGTGATTTAATCGTCTCTTTACTACTTCTTTTATCATTAAAAAGTCGTTAATTCCTCTGACATATTTAATTTTAAATCTTTTATATTCTTTTTTATCTGTTTCTCCATCGGTTAAGACTACCATTGAGGCTGTTGGTTGATTACCGGCAATATTAGAGATATCGAAACATTCTATTCTGTGAGCCGTGTTAATCACCATACCATTATCCTTGAGTAAAGATACTAAAGCATTCAGCTCCTCCTCCCTTTTTTTGTTAAGAACGAGAGGATCTGATAGGTAATTATCTGCTTCAATTCGTTGCTGGGTAAGCAGTCTTAACTGTTGGATTTGCTTGTTGAGCATGGAGGCCATTTCGTAATTTTGAGCCTTTATCGCTTGCTGTAACTCTTTATGTAAGCGCGATTCAATAAGCTGTCTTTTTCCCAGCAATATTTGTTTAATATTATTAATGTTTTTCAAATAGTTTTTCCGGCTTATCCCCTCAAAAGGAAGCGGACAAAGGCCTAAATGCACATATAAACAGGAAGGATAAGGTTTACGGTGGGTACAAAAAGTAAAAGTCTTGCGAAAAATTTTAACAATTTCATACACCGCACGAGCATCGGGAAATGGTCCAAAATAGTAGGCTTTATCAGGTAGAATTTTTCGTACAACCTGAACTTGGGGAATTTCTCCTCTGGTTATTTTGATGTAAGGGTAAGACTTATTGTCTTTTAACTCAACGTTATATTTAGGCTGATTTTTTTGAACCAGGTTGGCTTCTAAAATTAGGGCATCAAACTCACTATTAACCAAAATATAAGAGATTACAGAAGCTTCTTCCAATAGTAAATCTATTTTCTCGCTCCGCTCTCCTACAAAATACGAGCTTAAACGTTTTCTTAAATTTCTTGCCTTTCCGATATAAAGAATATTGTCCTGGTGGTTGTGGAAAAAATATACTCCAGGTTGCTCGGGAATTTGTAAGAGGTGCGATCTGTCAGATTTAATATCTACTTTTTCCATTTTGTCACATAGAAAATTAAAACACCCAGAGCTAAAAAGAATAAGATTATTAAAAAAGGTAAAAAATAAATCGTCGGAAAAGTTTTTGTTTTGACAATTTTTTCCACGGGTACGTTTTTATAGGAAGAACTTAATAAAAGATCCTGATTTGTGTAAAAAGAATTGGATTTAAAAGAAAATTTAATATTTCTTTTACCGAAAGGCGGTAAAAGAACAGATTCTTGTTCATCCATTCTTATTAAATTTCCATTCCCAATGCTGATTTGAATATTTTCTAGGAGGGTTGAAGTTGATCCAGCATTTTCCACGATTACACTGCCTTCCTGATTTAGACCAGAGTAGATGGAATCAGGTGCATCAATACTTAGTAGAATATTATTTTCAACGATCAGGTCTTCCATTTTTCCAAAAGATATTTCCACATCTTTGGTAGGTAGTGAATTAGTTTTGTAAGCGCCTGCCGGGATGGGATACTCGCTGTTGATTCCCCGCCGGATAAAAGTAAAGTGATTAAGATCAAAGGTATGAAAAAAATCTACGCCCCCAGTAGTATTTTCCCAAGTTGGATCAACAGGTATCCAAATCCGTTTTTGTCCATCATAATATTCCGGCCAGGAATGAAGTACGTCTTTTTGCAAGCTTAATGGTTTTAATTTACTATTGTCTGTTATGGCATAACCATTGACTTCTCTGGCTGGTATTCCCGCTGCTCGGGAAAGAGCAATAAATAAATCTGTAAACTCAGTACAAATAGCCTCTTTGGGGTGTTCTAGGGCATAAGCTGCTCCCAAACGTGATGGGGTGTTGCTGACTCGATCGTAACTGTATTTGAGTTTACTAACCACATAGTGATAAATTTTCTCAATAGTTACCAGATTTTTTGCCAACTCTTTTATTTTAGTATTATTTGTCTCCCAAAACTTCTGACTCTCTAAATATTTATTACCCAGGTCGCCGAAATTGGTATTCTCTTCTTTATTCATAGATTCTAGAAATAGCTCAACAGAACCATTAACCGTTATTTTCTTTTCTTCCTGGGGGGCAAGAGAATATTTGGCCATCCAATTTCCTTCTTTATCAGCTTCTACGGTTAGTGGTCGCGGCATAATTTCTTTTAGGTACACTTTTTGATATGAGGTATCTGGAGGTAAACTTATTTCGTAAATTCCCGGTGTAATTCTATTATTTTTAACGTGATAAGTTAAAGTAAAATTCAAAACTTGAGATTGTCCAAAAGCAATAACAACCTGTCCCTGGATAAGATCTTCTTTGTTAAAACTCAGACTGCTTTTAAATACAGGTTTGATATATAGGGCCTTACCGTAGGAAGATGGTGGTTTAACTTGAATATTGTAATTTTCAGTATCCTGATCTGGCCTTAGCCTTGGCAGGCTGAGCTCTTTTATTAGACCGTTCTGGGTAACTAAATCAGACGTCGTGTAATAGAGTGTCCAATTGAGCGATTTGCCAAGGCCAACGACTTTTTGAGTAAAAAATACTTTGACTAAGGTAGTATCGTCTTTTTTAATTATTCTGAGATTAAGTAACCCTTGGTTGTCATAGGCCTTAACATCATCTATTTCAATTTTACCCAACGAAATCTCAAACTCGGTAGGATAATAATTAGTCTTTTGATTTATTAACTGTACACTTTGTACAACTTGAGTTTTTCCTTCAGGTAAAATTTCGTAAAGTATGTTGTAATTAGTTTTAAATTCTCCCTGAGCCAAGGCTGTAGTTTTACTGCTGAAAAAAAATGAGACTAAGGAAAGAAACAACAAAAAAATGTAACGGCAACGTCGCATTATTTAAGTATAGCACGCAAGAATTTTCCCGTATAAGATGCCTTAATTGAAGTTAATGTTTGGGGTTTGCCTACGCCTACAATTTTTCCGCCACCGTCTCCGCCCTCCGGTCCCAAGTCAATAATCCAGTCAGCATTTTTAATCACATCCAGATTATGTTCAATGACGATCACCGTGTTGCCCAGAGCAACCAAACTCTGTAGAACAAAGAGAAGTTTTTCCAAATCGGCAAAATGTAAACCGGTAGTAGGTTCGTCAAGCAAATAGACTGTTTTGCCATGTCCTTTCTTGGAAAGTTCGCTGGCTAATTTAATTCTTTGCGCCTCTCCTCCGGAAAGTTGAGGAGCCGGTTGGCCAAGATGAATATATCCCAGACCCACTTCCTCAAGAGTCCCAAGCTTATTTGCTAAGGGAGGAAGATGCGAAAAAAAGTTCACGCCTTCTTCAACTGTCATCTCCAGTACCTGGGAAATATTTTTATCGTGGTAGAAAATTTCTAAAGTCTGTTCGTTATACCTTTTTCCATTACAGGTTTCGCAAGCAACATATACATCGGGTAAAAACTGCATCTCAATTTTAATTTGGCCTTCACCTTCGCATGTTTCACACCTGCCGCCCTTGACATTAAAAGAGAATCTTCCTGGGGAATATCCTCTGATTCTGGCTTCTTTGGTTTGGGAAAAAATTTCTCGAATGTAAGAAAAACAGCCGGTATAGGTCGCAGGATTACTGCGTGGTGTTCTGCCAATCGGAGCTTGATCGATCATTACTACTTTTTCCAGATGTTCTATTCCTTCTACCTTATCATGGGAACCTGGTTTTTCCCGATGTAATGGGTACAGTTTGCTGGCCAAAGATTGGTACAAAATATCGTTAATCAGAGTTGATTTTCCTGATCCAGAAACGCCCGTGACACAGATGAACTTGCCCAAAGGAAACTCGACATCAATATTTTTTAAGTTATGTTCCTTAGCACCGATAATTTTAATAAATTTGGCAGACTCATTGGTTAACTCTTGCGCTTTAAGGGATTTTAAAACAATACTCTTTTTACCCGATAAATATGCTCCAGTAAGAGATTTAGGGTTGCGTTTTATTTCCTCCGGTGTGCCTGAAGCAATTATATTTCCACCATGCTCTCCGGCCAATGGCCCAAAATCAAAAATATAATCGGCGCTTTCCATTGTTTCTTGATCGTGTTCTACCACAACCACGGAATTGCCGATATCTCTAAGATGCAATAGAGATTTTATGAGTTTGCCATTGTCTCTCGGATGAAGACCGATTGACGGTTCGTCCAAAACATATAATATTCCGGATAGCCCGCTGCCGATCTGTGACGCCAGTCTTATTCTTTGTGCTTCTCCTCCGGCTAGAGTTGTAGCATTTCTGCCCAAAGTTAAATAATCCAGTCCGACATCAACTAAAAAACCTAAACGTGAAATTAATTCTTTAAAGATGGGTGTGCTGATTTCTTTCTCGCGTAGAGATAACTTGTCTTTTTTCTCACCACTCACCATGCTTTTAATCCAATTAAAAACAGCAACAATAGAAAGATCCGTAATATCGGTAATTCGAAAACCATCAATAGTCACTGATAGGGCCACATCTTTTAAGCGGGTTCCGTGGCAACGGGGACAGGTTTCCTGCCACATATATTTTTCTATTTCATTTCGCACGATATCAGAATCGGTTTCCTTGTGCCTTCTTTCTAACTCGGCCGTTATTCCGGGAAAAGTTTCGTGTATTGCAGTCTTTTCTCCCATACGATTAAAGCCTTCCACGCGATAGATTTCTTCACCGGTGCCCTCTAGTAGAATTTGTTTCTGGTTGGTAGGTAGGTGTGAAAACGGTATTTTAAGGTCAATTCCCTTTTTCTGGCATACCATTCTGATAATCCTTGCGTACCACGTATCATTCTCAAACATTTTTGAGAAAGGAAGAATACCACCCTCATCAATTGTCAAATTAGGCGCAAAGACTACTTCAGTATTCACTTTAAGTAGAGAACCTATACCACTGCATGTTGGACATGCGCCATGCGGCGAATTAAAGGAAAAAGTACGGGGCTCTATTTCAGGAAGAAAAATACTACAAACCGGACACGCGTATTTTTCACTATAGAGCAGATCGGTCATTTTTTTAGGGTTTTCCGGAAAACTAAAAGAGGAATCTTCCACAAAACTTAAAATTACTTCACCTTGGCTTAAAGATAGAGTGCTTTCTATCGCCTGGGCCATTCGCTGTTTATCGATTTCTGTCGTTTTAGAGACAGAAAAACGGTCCACAACGACTTCAATAGTATGTTTATTGGTTTTGATCAGCAGTAAGTCTTCGTCAAGAGTATGAATTTGACCGTCGAGTCTGATCCGAAGAAAACCTTTCTTGCGCAGGTTTTGAAATAATTCACTATATTCTCCCTTACGATCTTTGATCAACGGTGCAAGCAAGAAAAAACGAATTTGCTTTTTACTTTTTAGTTTTTCAGCAAGCTCCTTTTGTATTTGTTCACCGATCTGCTCTTTGCTTAAGTGGCTAATTTCCCGGCCACAATTTGGACAATGCGGGTGGCCGATTCTGGCAAATAATAACCGTAAATAATCATATACTTCCGTGATCGTGCCCACCGTAGATCTGGGATTGTGGGAGGTAGATTTCTGGTCGATAGAAATTGCCGGTGACAAACCTTCGATGGAGTCAACGTCCGGTTTATCCATTACGCCCAAAAACTGCCGGGCGTATGAAGAAAGTGACTCTACATAACGCCTCTGTCCTTCTGCGTAAAGGGTATC
>JACQHK010000008.1 GCA_016199065.1 Candidatus Microgenomates bacterium
AAAATATTCTAAAGCTTTTTCTCTATCTTTAAGGTTAATAATACTATGTCCTTTTGGATCTCTAATCCCTTGCATAACGCCTGAATAAATAAGCATAAACCCCGTCTGTTCGTCTACTTCCGCCTGGTCAGACATTAAATTTAATTTCAATATCGGTTTATGCGGGCTAAAAGCTTGTTGCATTAGCGGTACCCCGTTTAGGTTTAGACCTGATTTTTTCTTTACTGTGTTCTCTAATAACTTACATGCCTCAAAAATAGATTGGGAATAATGCCCATCGATAAATAATTTTTTACTTACAAAGACAACTGATTTATGGAGATTTCTATCCTTAAAGAGCCTTTCATTTATTTTTGGCTTCGATTCTGTTTCGACCTTAAGTTTCTTTTTTAGTAAAGAAAATTGATCTCTTGGGAATTTGTATTCCCTTATTCTTTGTTTAAAATATACTGAACTTTTTGAGAGTGTTTTTTCGACTAGGTAATCCAATATGTCTTCGCGTCCATTTTCACCGATTTTTATAAATTCATCATGTAGATAATCTTCTTTATTTTTTCCTGCTTCACGGTAAAGTTGATTATAAGTCATATTTGGCGTCCACCCGGCATCTATAAGTAGCTTGGTGAACAAACTTCCAGATGTGGCTTTAGCGATAATTGAGGCAAGTAGTCTTAAATTTTCTTTTGTGTAATCTAATTTTTTCATATATTGCTACATATTTGATTTTCTATATTCCTTATTAAGGATGTCGAAAACCACCTCTTTATTCGGTACAAAAAAGTCAAACATAACCGTAAGTTTTTTAACAGCTTCGTATATCAATGTGTCCAAATTATCGCTCAAGGCCTTTAGTGTTGTTTCTGTTTCCCAAGAAACCCTGTCTGATCCACAAGTATATCGCGAGAGGGTAAACGCTCGCATTTGATTCCATGCACTTAAGGTTCTGTTGTTTAGTCCATAGAGCGATATTTTTACTTTCACCCGTTCGTACGCGTTAATGTTTAATTTATTGTAAAGCGCTAAACAGTGCTCAAGAGCCTCAGCGACACGCCATACAAGCGTGTCGAAATAAAGAACGGTTTTTGGTTTGGCGTTACCATTTCCACTATCGGATTCCAAATTCCTTGCGAAATAGAACTCACCTTTATTTTTTGCATACCAGTAATCTAATAAAAGATTATCTATGGGACCATATTCAGCTTTAATTCCGTCTTCTTGTGGTTGTGGTCGTTGATTTCCACTGATTAAATATGCGCCGATAGGCCAACCCGTCCGTCGCAATTCGGCCGCACGAAGTGCTTCATTTAACGAATCTGTGCTGAATTCCGTGTAATTATTAGGCAGATAATGAAACACTTCGAATGATCCGAAATCTCCCAACTTTTTTTTGAAATAGGCACTTTGTTCTTTGAACCACACCTCAATTTCCTTATCTGAATCCTTCAGGGTGAGAAGACCTCTGGAAACCAAATCGCTGAAACTGGTTCCTTCTTTTTGTGCCTTGGCTTTTGCCCACTCAAAGAGTGGTGCGGCGATTGTTACATTTGTTCTTACGAGGTCAGATGTTTTTTCTTGTGTTGATAAAACGGTTTTGATATCATCAGTGATGATTTTTCCGCCGTTTATTAATACTCTAAACCTTCCTTCAGGAAGTTGACCGCCGGATTTTTCTATCCATAATTTCATCTCGTCGATAGCAAAATTTGTGAGCGCTTCCGGTGAGGGTTCTGGTTCCTTAAAAGGAATGTCCTTGTCAAAAACATATATCTTATATTCGAACTGGTTGCTTATATTGGTAACAGAAAGCGTAAAAATCCGGTATCCGTCTTCACGAGCCGTATTAGTAACTGATATATTGAAGTCTGTAGTCATAAGACTATTATAAATAAAAGTGTGTTAGTGTGTCAAGATACATCACGTATTATGAGACACCCCTTTTTATACTGTCTCATTTGTCTCATTTACGCACAAAGTGAGACACGGTATAATAACAGAGGAGAAGGGGTTATAGGACACTTGGGTTCCAGACCCGTATGCTCCGCCTAATGGGATGAAATACAAAATTAACATTTTAGGCTGTATTAGTAATCTGAAACTGATTCGATAAATTCACTTCTTTTTCTCTGATTTACGCACACAACTGGATGGGATTCAAACTACACTCTGCAGATGTGTTAGTTCTCCACTTGTTTTTTATATGATACGATTCTAATAAGGAACAAACAATTATGATAAACTTTTTTAGTAAATATGATTGAAAACGAAATAAATATTGATACTCAAACTAATCTACAAGTAAACAATGACTCTCTTAATGAGAAAAAAAGTCATGCATTTAACTGGAATGGCAACTATTGGGTGGCCGTTGCGGTAGTACTATTTGTTATTTTGCTAACAGCAAGTTTTTCAATATTTGTCATCGTAAGTAACCGAAAACACAAAAGCGAGATAAAACCTACTATCATCACACCAACGCGCATCACACCAACGGGAATAGAACTACCAACTGTACCAAAACAATATCCTTCAAAAACACCAAATTCAACCAATGAAACAGAAGATAAAATTCTTGCTAAAGGCGACTCACCAGATGGCAAATACACACTGTCGTTCATTACCGCAGAGACAAATGAAATAGGAACGTTGATAAAATGCAAAGTTTCTCTTACTGAAAGTTCTACCAATAAAGAAATTGACATCAAGAGTTTTTTCCCAACTCAACTTATTCGATGTGATAGTGGTCTTGGTAATTTTTCTAGCGATTTTATCCAATGGGCAAAGCATATTTTAGTTATAGACGATAATGAGAACGGCCAAATAAAATTAGTTGACATCGATAACCAAAAAACCACAACTCATCAGTACAATAAATCTTCTTATAGCTTTTTAGGAGTGGATAATACATTAAGTTATTGGCTCTATAATAAGAAGAATACTAAGCCTAACCCGGCAGAATTTATTGTTCTTGATAATAATGAAAAACAGATTGTTAGCAAAACAATTAATATTGATTATTACGTTGTACGAACTGTCTATGACCCAAAAAATAATGGGTTTTTATTTATTTATTCCTTAACGAACGAGGAAGCAACGCAGAATGCTGTAAAACAGGGAATAAACGTTGGAAATGGATTAGAACAAAGCTATTTTGATTTTTTCCAAATAGACAAATTACAGGAAACAAATCTTTTAACTACAGACCCCTATCCTGTTTTTGGAAGAGGCTGCTATGAAGAGGGTATAGAATTCCAAAAAAGCAGAATCATCATTAATTCAAATAATGGTTCCTGTCTACAAATTGATCCTAAATATTATTCGGCTGGAAAGATAATATTAGAGGTAAAGTAGGAAGTGATATATAAACTGCATCAAGCTATAAAAATGTGCCAAAATTGGTGCGAACAGAGACGCATCGGGTCCGCTCTTTAAGTTACTTGCTGGGATTAAAGGGTTCTCCGATATATGGAGCCAATCTGTCACTTATGGGGTTTGGTCGGCCTAAAGTTGTACTTAATTCAGACAAAGATCGCGCAAAACCGTCATTGTTAATTGTGATTCCGTGTTTCCCGGCCTCGGCTAAAATAGCTCGTGTCCAACCAGGAAGGTTCGGTGCAACTGCAGCTGCACCAACCATAATTAACCCGGCTGTAGTAATCCAAATCACACAACCGGCAGCATTGCCGATTATACTTCTTCGGGGAGGAGTTTCACCTAAGATCTCAGTCGGTACCCTTCTAATGGCAGCCAATGGAATACCTTCAACCATACCTGTTTTCCCACGTAAATTTTCTTGTTTTCTCATACCTTATAGTATTATACTATTACTATAGATGGTTGACAAGGTTGCTGTAAAATTAGGCAAAAATCTTTCCGGGATTAAGGATTCCTAAGGGGTCAAAAACGTTCTTGATTTTTTTCATCAGTTCAATAGTATCTCCGTGTTCTTGCAGTAAAAAGTCCCGCTTACCTATCCCCACTCCATGCTCTGCGGTACAGGTTCCACCTAACCACAGTGCCTGTTCAACAATTTTTCCTGCTGCAACCTTTGCTTTTTGCAATCCGTCAGGTATTGTTCGATCGTACGTAATCCAAACATGAAAATTACCATCTCCGACATGACCAAAGGTGGCCATCGTTAATCCGCTTTCCTTTTGTACCTTCTCCACCCACTCCATAAAATCAGGGATCCGGGAAATCGGTACTCCCACATCTCCCGGCACTAAAGCAAGGTTGGGAGCACTAGCCATGACAGCGGGATGAACCGCTTTTCTTCCTTCCCAAATTTTTTTCATCTCCTCCTGGGTTTGTGCTAGTAAAAACGATGTGTAATTTTCTTTTTGGCAAAGTTTACGAATTCTTTCTGCTCTTGCTTTCATTTCTTTTTCTTCACCGTGAAGTTCAATTAATAACGTTGCCTCTTCGTTCCAACGTAATGATTTATAGTGATTAATATGCTTAATAGAAGAAGCATCCAAAAACTCAATCGCCCCCGGTTCCAGATTACTTAATAAAATCGATAGTGTTGCGGCCACGCTTTGTTTGACTAAAGGAAAACAAACCTTGATTAAGAATTTTTGGGTAATAACCGGAATTAACTTTAACGTAGCTTGGGTAATAATCCCCAGCGTACCTTCCGAACCTACGAGAAGACTTTTTAAATCAAAACCGGCTACGGATTTTATTGACCTGCTACCTACTTTAATAATTTCTCCACAAGCCAAAACAACTTCCAGAGCCATTACCCAATCGCCCACGACACCATATTTGACTGCATACATCCCTCCGGCGTTGTTGGCAATCATGC
Organism: Candidatus Microgenomates bacterium; assembly: GCA_016199065.1. Classification (GTDB taxonomy): domain Bacteria; phylum Patescibacteriota; class Microgenomatia; order JACPZF01; family JACPZF01; genus JACQHK01. The sequence continues at coordinate 4,805 of JACQHK010000008.1, forward strand.
CGCCAATAGAGGCAATATGAGAACTTGCCGGAAAAGCAGGAAAATAGAGGTGATATTTAGCTAATTCCTGATTTAAGGCTTCACCCACAATACCTGGTTCAACTATTACCTGAAAATCATCTGGGTAGACTTTAATTATTTTCTTCATGGAACTTAAATCCAAGACAATTCCTCCCGCCTGAGGAACTGAGTTACCCTCCAGGCTAGTTAACTTTCCACACGGAGTGACTGGCAGACGATTATCGGAGGCGATTTTTAAACATTTGGCAACCTGTTGAGTATTTACAGGATATAAAACTAATCCCGGCATCTGGGAAGGATGAGAGGATGCGTCATGGGAATGGCGAGATAAATCTGTCTCGTCGTTAACTACGCTGTTTTCTCCCAACGCCGCCTTAAATTGGGAAATAATCTCGTTAGAAATCATCACTGAATTTTATTTTAAACTATTTAGCCGGTATGTACGTTTGGTCACCAACAAGAATAAGCTTTTCTTTCTGCCTTGTTACCGTTAAAATAATACTTAAACTATGAGACCAACAAAAGACTCTGTCATTATTATTCTTTCGATAATAACTTTATTTTCTCTCGTTGCCGGCGGCTATTTTTATCTCCAGGACGAAAATCTCAAAAAACCTTTAACCAACCTGGCTATCCCCCTCTCTCCTGCCTTAACTTTAAGTCCTGCTTCTCCAATTTATGATACCAACGGCACTTCCGATTCCGGAATGACCGTTAATAAAACCGGAGCAGAAGTAATTTTTGAAGGCACAATTTCTTCCGGCCCGGATGTAAATGAACTTTATAAAAAAATAGTTCAACCATATCTTGATTACTATGAAGATCAGGAAAAAGGATCGTTGTTGACGTTAACAATCTCGGAAAATCCTTACCCCAGTAAAACCACCAGCCCTTATTTGGGAACGGGTATCTTTAAAAATGGAGCCAACGAAGGATTTGTCATTGATAAAAAGAATGGAGAAATTGATTATTGGGTTCCTAGTTGTATGATCTGCACTTTCTCAGAAAGTTTTAAGACAAAATATCCTGAGATAGTAAAAAATTTTGAACCATAAATAGTTGTGAGCCTGTTTATTGATCTTATTTTCCCCAAATTTTGTCTGGGATGCCAAAAGCCCGGCAGTTATCTCTGCCATAACTGTCGACGAAAAATCCCCCTAGTGAACATCGCACTTTGCCCGCTCTGTGAAAAACCTTCTCCGTACGGTTTAACCCATCCGGGCTGTAAAACTTCTTTCGGGCTCGACGGAATGGTTGTCTTATCAGACTATCAAGGTATTACCAAAACTTTGATTCTAAAAGTAAAATATAAATCAGTTTTTGACATATCTAAAACCCTGATCGATATTTTTATTCAGCAACACCCCTCCTTTCCTTTTCTACCGGACCTGGTAACTTACATACCACTATACCCATCGCGGGAAAAAGAACGTGGCTTTAATCAATCGTTGTTCTTGGCAAAATTGTTAGCAGAAAATTACGGTTGGCCTTTAGCCCGAATTTTAACACGGATAAAAAACAACAGGCCGCAAATGAGTATCAACAATTTCCAATTAAGGAAGAGGAATATTAAAGGGGTCTTTTCAATCAAACCAACGGCTTTAATAAAGGGAAAAAATGTGGTGATTATTGACGACGTTGCCACCACAGGAGCAACAATTTTTGAAGCAACCAGGGTTCTGAAAAGAAACGGGGCAAAAACTGTCTGGGGAATGGTCATGGCCAGAAAACAACCAATTCGCTATGTGAAAACTTAATTAGCTATTAGCTGTTTGCTGTTGGCTTTTGGAAATCAGATAAACAAATTAGCTAGTAGCTAAAAGTCAAAGGCTAATAGCTAACTAGAGTCTCTTCTCCACATATTGGACACTCACCCAACCTTCCTTGTCTTTATCCAGTTTAATCTTTACCCACCCTCCCTGTTCATCCAGGTAGGAATAAAATTCTCCCGGATAAACTTTGGTGATTTCCGGTGAAGAAATACTGGGACCCGAACGCACTCTTAACCATCCCGTTGAAGTTTCTAAAACCTTGACCTGCGGGCCAACAATTTCTCCGGTGGTAGTTGCTGTTGGGTTATCAGTTGTTAGTTGTGAAGAAATGGTGGCCGAAGAACTCGCCTCAACCGGCAGGCTAGGCAAGCCCTGAGTTAAAATCTGGGCTAAAGAAACATTGATCAGTAGTCGATAACCGGCAATAGTTTTAACCTTTATGACTCTCTTTGTAAAACCGGGAAAAGAAATCACTATTTCGTGCTCCTTGATACTGGAATTTTTTTGCGCAAAAGGTGTCAAACCAACATCAGAGTTATCAATTACTACTTTTGCACCATCGGGTTGAGAAACTATGGCAATTTCTGAACTTCCCGGATCGCTGATACTTTCTAAGGAAATTATCTCTCCGGCCGAAAGAATATCTGTTTGGCCTATTACCCTATTAATCACGGTTAAAACCTGAGGATTAAGTTTTATCTTTTGTTCCCAAGAAACCAAATTTGCGGAATCGGGTATTAATTTGATTACGTGCTCTCCGGAGGGAAGTTTTTCGCCATAATAAGGAGTTTTGCCAACTATTTTATTATCCAAGGAAATACTGGCTTGAGGAATTGAACTAATTTGTAAATCAGAATAGCTGTTGGGTTTAAAGGAAATATTGCATCCCGAAAGAAAAAAAACCAGAAAAATGATTAAAAAAACCGTAGTAAGCCTTTTCACGGAAACAATATAGCACAAGGGTCTTGATTATCTCAATAAAGAAGGCAACTGGTC
>JACQHK010000009.1 GCA_016199065.1 Candidatus Microgenomates bacterium
ACAAACCTGAGTTATCGAAGGTATATAATAGTTTGTAAAAAAAAGATATGCAAGTAACTCTTCTCACGCCACAAAAAAACGACCCTAAAAGAGTCAACGTTTTTATCGACGATAAATTCTTTTGCGCCCTGCCTTTAATTGAGGTAGTAACTTTGCGTCTTAAGGAAGGTTTGCAACTTACTGAAAAACAATTGATGGGTATTTGGCAAAAAAATTTACAAACACGATTAACTGACTTAGCTTTAAATTATTTGTCATTTAGACCTCACAGCGAAAAAGAAGTCCGGGAACATTTGCAGCTGAAGTTAAAAAAGTTCAAAGGAAATGACGCGTTTAAAAACCTTCAATCAGTAAATTCTCAAGAACTTATTAACGATATTCTGGTCAACTTGCGTTCCAAGGATTATCTGAATGATGTTAATTTTAGTAAATGGTGGATCGAGCAGCGTCAGACTTTTAAAAAAAAGGGAAGAAAACTGATTGATTTTGAATTAAGACAAAAGGGAATAAGCGATGATAATATTGAACAGGCCTGGTCTTTACCCGAAGACAAACTGAGCGAATCTGACATCGCCATGGCTTTCATCAAGAAGAAAGAATCTTCTTTGGAAAGATTGTCACCTAAAGTTCAAAGAGAAAAAATTTATTCTTGGTTAACAGCCCGGGGTTTTTCCTACGAGACGATTAAAGATGTAATTGACACACTTTTGTCAAAAGACTAAAATATGCTAACCAAAATTATAAATGCTAACTTAGAAACAGGAAAAATGAGTGTTAAAAAACTTCGTAACTGGAAAGTTTCTCACTGCGAAACTCAAAATAACCCTTTATAAATAAGGGTTATTCCTACGTTCTAATTTGCCATTTATAATTTTAAATAATTCCCAAAAAGGAGATAAATATATGATTTCCATGCTTAAAAGGATTTTAGAGACGCTACAAAAGATCGAAAAACAACTTTCCGAACAGGAAAAACTACAAAAAACCCAACCGCAACGAGTAAGCCAAGCTGTTTTGCCCAGCACTACCACATCAGTTACTCCGGCACCGGTTTCTAAAGAAGCGGTAATCGAAGCACAACAAGAGGCCAGAGAATTGGTATTGGAAGCCAAAGACGAGGCGTTAAAAATTAAAAAAGAGGCAGAAGAAGAAGTACAAAAATTACGATCAGAAGCCTTAGATTTAGAAAAGCGGATTGCCGTCAAGGAAGAAAATCTTGACCGCAAGATCGGTGCCTTAGAAGAAAGAGAAAAACAATTGTTAACCAAACAAGATGAGCTGGATTTGAAAAATCGCGAGTTGGAGAAAATAAAACAAGAGCAACTTGCCAAACTTGAAAGAGTAGCCAGTCTCTCTAAGGATGAGGCGAAAAAATTAATTCTGGAAGCAACTAAACAAAAACTCCAGGAAGAAGTTGCCAAAGAGATTAGAGAATCGGAAAACACCGCTAAAGAAGAAGCTGACAAACGGGCCAGAACCATCTTGGTTGAAGCAATGCAAAAAGCAGCGACTGATTACGTTGCTGAATATACAGTGTCGGTAGTAAAGATTACCGATGAAGAAATAAAAGGAAGAATCATCGGTAAAGAAGGAAGAAATATTAGGGCTTTTGAACAGGCAACGGGTGTCGATGTTGACCTGGACGAAACGCCTAACGAAATACGTCTTTCCAGTTTTGATTCAGTAAGGAGAGAAATTGCCAGAGTGGCGCTTGAGAGATTAATCGCCGACGGAAGAATTCAACCGGTAAAAATTGAAGAAATTGTTCAGAGAACAAAAGAAGACCTGGAAAAAGTAATGTTTACAGAAGGAGAGAAACTCTGCCACGCCGTCGGAGTTTATAATTTACCCCATGATCTTATTGCCCACTTGGGAAAATTTAAATACCGTTTCTCCTACGGTCAAAATATGATTGCTCACACCATGGAGGAAACAAAAATCGGAGTTGCCTTAGCACACGAAGTAGGAGCCGATGTAAATGTCGTAAGGCTTGGGTGTTTATTACACGATATCGGAAAAGTGATCACTGACAAGGAAGGTACTCATGTCACTTTGGGAGTTGAGCTATTAAAAAAATATAATTTGCCTCAGGCGGTGATTGACTGTGTTGCCTCACATCACGAAGACACGGCCTTTACCTCTATTGATGGGGTGTTGGTATATATCGCCGATGCAATCTCCGGAGCCAGACCAGGTGCCAGATACGAAGACTATGATCAGTACGTTAAGCGTTTGACGGATCTGGAAGGTATTGCCAAAGAGAAAAAGGGAGTAGAAACGGCCTTTGCTTTTCAGGCCGGACGGGAGTTAAGAATCATTGTTCAGCCGGAAAATGTTTCGGACAATGAAGCGTTGATTATTTCTAAGGAAGTTGCCAGGGAAATCGAAGAAAAAATTAAAAATTATCCCGGACAAATTAAAGTCACCGTGATTCGGGAATTCCGGGCAACAGAATTAGCAAAATAAAATTAACCAAAGTTAAAAACAAAAAATTTCTGCCAATTTTAGCTGATATATTTTGTTGTTGTTTGATTAAGTTTTATCTGATCGATAAGCGAATTTTTGCATATTAACAGTCCAAACCTCGCGATTCCTCTTGACAAGGTTGTTACAACAAGCTATAAGAGTTTTTAAGGCAGGAACTTCAAAAATCTTCACGGAAAAATGAATTTTCCTGACCCCAAAAACTGCTCCATCCGACCTAAAGTTGTGATGAACTTAAATCTTTCCGTTATGCGGAATGATAGAAGGAGGTGAAAAAAATGACCAAAGCAGATCTCGTTGATTTAGTTGCTAAGAAAGTTAACCTTACTAATAAAGCCGCTAGGGAATCAGTTCAAGCAGTATTAGATGCAGTAAGAGACGCTCTTAAAAAAGGCGATAAAGTAGTGTTGACAGGCTTTGGAACTTTTTCTGTTCGTTCAAGAGCATCAAGAAAAGGCCGCAATCCACAAACCGGAGCAGAAATTAATATTCCGGCCAGAAAAACACCAGGCTTTACTGCCGGAAAAGCTTTAAAAAAAGCAGTAAGATAACTTGTTCTAAAAAAACAGTTCCGATCCGCCGATTCGGCGGGCGGATCTGTTTTACTTCTTCACCAAACTTAACTAACTATTAGCTATACTTCAATAACTCACTTTTACAAATGATTTTTCAGTATAAACCCTTCAGAGCGAACCTCTTCAGGGTGAACTCATCTAATCCGCTTTTTCGCTCTGACAAGCTGCAAATCGGAGTAAGATGAGTATATAATAAAACGGTCATGAACATCATTTCCGTTTCTCATCTGACAAAATATTATCAAGTGTTACAAAAAGAATCGGGTCTGTCAGGATCTCTTAAATCACTTTTTAATCCGCAATATAACCTGGTTAAAGCCGTTAATGATCTTAGTTTTACATTACAGCAAGGGGAGTTAGTCGGATTTATCGGCCCAAACGGAGCAGGTAAAACGACCACTCTTAAAGTTCTTTCCGGATTGCTTTATCCTACTTCTGGAGAAGTTTCGGTTTTAGGTTTTACACCATTTGAGAGAAATAATACTTACTTAAAAAGTATTAGTTTGGTGATGGGTCAAAAAAACCAATTATGGTGGGATCTTCCGCCAATTGATACCTTTCATTTAAATAAAGAAATATACGAGGTGTCCGACCAGGAATTTCAACGAACAGTTTCGGAAATGACTCACCTTTTAAACATTGAACAAATCTTAAAAACGCCAGTGCGTAAATTATCACTGGGGCAGCGCATGAAATGTGAGTTGATTGCGGCCCTTATTCATAGGCCACAAGTATTGTTTCTCGACGAGCCTACGATCGGACTGGATGTAGTGATGCAAAAGACCTTACGGGACTTTATTAAGGAATACAACCGAAAATATCAGGCGACAATTCTTTTAACAAGTCACTACATGGAAGATGTTAAAGAACTTTGTAAACGAGTCATCATTATCGATAAAGGGAAAATAATTTATGATGGAAGTTTGTCAAAGATTACTCAAAAATTTGCTACCAATAAAAAAATAACTCTGGTTTTAGCCAAAGAAATTGATCTGAAAAGTCTTGCTCAGGTAACGGAAGTTAAAGAGATAGAATTTCCTCAAGTTATTTTAAATGTACCGCGCAATAAAGTTTCTCAGGTGACTGCTAAACTGCTGCAGAAATTTCCGGTTGCTGATTTAAATATAGAAGAGGAACAAATAGAGGATATAATCCGCAAAATTTTTTCCGGCAGAGAATTAAGTTAGCGATGGAGATTTTAGTAAGTCATGAAAAAATATTATCTGATTATTCTCAGCACCATCGACGAATATATTGCATACGTGTTAAATTTCGTGATGTGGAGAGTACGGGTAATTTTAAGATTACTGGTAGTTTATTTTCTCTGGTCAGCAATTTTTTCCGGTAACAAAACAGTTTTTGGCTATCAGCAAAATGAAATTCTCACCTATATTTTATTAACTCCTTTAATTTCTTCTTTAATCACCGGATCAAAAAGCGATATCGGATCAGAAATTCATCAGGGTAATCTGGCAAATTATTTGTTGCGTCCGTTGTCAGTGTTTAAATATTGGCTTACTAAGGACTTGGCAGATAAACTATTGAATATTACATTCTCCATTATTGAATTGAGCGTTCTTGTTCTGTTATTAAAGCCAGATCTGTATTGGCAAAGTAATCTTCAAAATCTCTTCTTGTTCACCCTTAGTTTAGTCTTATCACTTATACTCTATTTTTTTCTGAATAATAGTTTGGGCTTTTTAGCTTTTTGGACCGCGGATTATTGGGGACCGAGATTTTTAGTTTTGGTTATTCAGGAGTTTCTGGCAGGAGGTATTTTTCCTTTAGACATACTTCCCCGACCGTTGTTTATTTTTTCTCTTGTAACACCATTTCCTTATTTATCTTATTTCCCCTTGAGTATTTATTTGGGAAAGCACGATTTAATTTTTACCATGGCGGGAATCGGTATTACGTGTTTTTGGATTTTCTTTTTTTACCAGTTATCTTTCTGGCTTTGGCGCCGGGGTTTGCGGAAGTTTTCTGCCGAAGGTCGTTAGACATGTAATATTTATATGATAAATAATCTGAAAAAATATTTCCGGGTTTGGTATCTTTTAACGGTTAATTCTTTTGCCATAAGTTTAACTTCCAAAGAGAGCGCTTTTATATTTGTCTTGGGAAAATTCATCAGACTGATATTTTTCTTAGTCTTTTTGATCACTCTGGTAACTCATACCAAAACCCTGCAGGGCTATACGCTTTCGCAAACGATTTTTTTCTACCTGACCTTTAATCTTTTAGATACGGGTACGCAACTTTTCTTGCGCGAAGTATATCGTTTCCGACCGTTAGTGGTATCTGGTAATTTTGATTTAATTTTACTTAAACCTTCTAGTCCGTTGTTTAGAATATTGGCAGGCGGGGCTGACCCATTGGATTTATTGGTCCTAATAATATTACTTTTTGGACTGGTAGCATTTTTTATACTCTACGGAGTTACTTCTCCTTTGTCCTATTTCTTGTATTTTCTTTTACTGGCTAACGGTTTTTTAATTGGTGTAGCTTTTCATATTTTAGTAGCCGGCATAGGTGTAATTACTACCGAGATAGATCACACAATTATGATTTATCGGGATTTAAGCAGTTTGGGAAGAGTACCAATTGATGTCTATCGTGAGCCCTTACGTTTCCTTATTACCTTTATTATTCCCGTAGGAATCATGATGAGTTTTCCGGCAAAGGCTTTCCTCGGGTTACTGACTTGGCCGACAGTTTTTATAACTTTAAGTTTGGGAATCTTAGCTTTGTTATTTAGTCTATCGTTTTGGAAATTTTCCCTCCGTAAATATACCTCAGCGTCAAGTTAGAATGGTATAATAACAAAACTCAAAGGTCAAAAATCAAAACTGCCTGCCTGCGCAGACAGCAAGTAAAAACTAAAAACTTTTAACTTTTAATCTGTACTTTTGCATTTTGACTTTTGATTTTTCTATGAAGTATTTCATCAAGACCTTCGGTTGTTCTGCCAATGTTGCGGATAGCGAAAGAATAGAAGCAACCTTTAAGGCACGTGGTTTTACCAAGGCCAGAACGATGAAACAGGCCGATCACATTGTGATTAATACCTGTATGGTTCGCGAATCGGCAGAAAATCGCGTTTACGGATTAGTTCATAACCTAGCAAAATTGAAAATTGGAAATTGGAAACTGAAAATTATTTTAACGGGTTGCATGGTAGGTATGGTGGCAAGAGATAAAACCGGTAAATTGTTAAACGTGTTGCGAAAAAGAATGCCAGAGGTAGATGAATTTCTACCTATCGAGGAAGTCGGTTTTGAGTATGAACCGGTTAGGGGCGACAAGAAAAAAGCTTTAATTCCAATCAGTAACGGATGCAATAATTTTTGTACTTTTTGCGTGGTGCCTTTTACCAGAGGACGGGAAATTTCCCGTCCTTTTGAAGACATAGTTAACGAGGTAAAACAGCTCGTGCAAAACGGCTATGAAGAAATATTACTTATCGGACAGAATGTTAATTCTTACGGAGCCGATTTATTAGTTGGGGCTGACAACATTCAGGTTTTAAGAGATCTTAAAGACAAAACTTTTTTCCCCGTGATTCCACTTCCACGCCGAATCGGCGGGTTCGCTGGACAAGCAAATAAATACAAAGTGACCTATGTGAAACACCTGGGACGCCAGCGCATCCCCACACTATTCCCTGAACTTTTAAATACCTTAGCGCAAATTCAGGGTATCAATAAAATAGACTTTATTTCCAGTAATCCCTGGGATTTTTCGGAAGAATTAATAGAAGTAATTGCTAAAAACCCTAAGATAACCAGAAATATTCATCTGCCGGTGCAATCGGGAGACAATGAAGTGCTAAAAAAAATGAACAGATGGTACACGAGGGAAGAATATCTGAAACTAATAAAAAATTTAAAAAGCAAAATTAAAAATATTAAGGTAAGTACGGATATAATTGTAGGTTTTTGCGGCGAAACAAACGAGCAGTTTAACAATACTGTAAAGCTTTGTCGTGAGGTGGGTTTTTATAAAGCCTATATTTCCCAGTATTCCGACAGATCTTTAACTGCCGCTCATAAAGCCTTTAAAGATAACGTCAGCCACGCAGAAAAAGAGAGAAGATGGAAAGTGTTGGATAAATTAGTAAACCGACAGTATTATGCAAACTAAAGATTCTTAACCGGCTTCTTTTTCTAAAATTTTAAATAACTGTTGCGGTTTTTGAGCAATAAAGTCAGGAGAGTAAGATTCAAGGATTTTTTTATTGTTAAACCCCCAAGTAACGGAAATAACTTTTAATTCAGCACTTTTTGCAGCTTCTATGTCCCGGATTTCATCGCCAATGTAAAGAGTTTCCTGAGCAAGCAGATCGTGAACTTTCATTTCTTCTAAGAGGACAGTGTCTTTTCCGAAAAAACTGACATCACCTTTTATGAAGTTAAATACATTCATGTCGTTTTTTTCTAAAAAATCTCTGGTGTTTTGCTCCGAATTGGTTGTTACAATCTCTAAAAATAATCCTTTTTCTTTTAAAATCTTCAGAAGTTCACGGATTCCTTTAAAAGGTTTAAGGTTTTTTATACTGTCTTTGTAGAGTGAACGAACTTCGAGCAGTAGAAACGGCAACTTCAGAATATTAATACCCAGCGTTTTAATGGCTTCTTCAATTCCCTGGTTGCGCATTTTTAATGTTTGCGGCCGGGAAATTTTTTCAAAGCCATATTTTTCCGAGAGAGAATTTATCAGACGGATAACTTCGTCAAAGGAATCAACAACCGTTCCGTCAAAATCAAAAATTACGTTTTTAATCATTCAATGTAACTAATAAGTAATGTTTCAGAGTCTTATTGTTGTTGGTTAATCATCTTTAAATACTCTTCTTCGGTAATAATTTCTTCCTGTTTTTCGATACACACGATTCCCTGCAGGTGATCAATTTCGTGTTGAATTACCCTACTTAAAAGTCCTTCACCATCAAGAGTAAAGCTTTGGCCGTCTTGACCATATGCCTTTACCGAGATTTTTTTCGGTCTGGTTATTTTAGCAAATATAGCTGGTTCTCTTAAACTGCCGCATCCTTCAAATCCAGATATGACTTCTGTAGAAAAGTTTGTTATTTGAGGATTTACAAAAACCCGAAGCATATCTATTTCCTGTGGATTTCGGTATTTTGTTTTCCTAATCTCGGTTACAAAAATTTGTAAACTTTTTCCGATTTGTGGAGCTGCCATACCAATCAGATTCGCTTCTCTCATGGTATCAATTAAATCAACAATGGTTTGAGACACTTCAGCTGAAGAAAAATCACTCACCACCTGTGACGTTTTGTGCAGGAGAGGGTTACTGTTTTGTATAATTGGCATCACTGTCATATTGCTCACTATTATAACAGTAGTGATAATGATCTAGATTATTACTATGATACTGTGCAGCATCATAGTGGTTTGTTTTTTTTACTAGACGACTTCTTTGCTGAGTTTCCGATAGACGTAAGCGCTGGCGACTGAAGTTAATGGTATGGTTACGAACAATCCGACAAAGAACGCTAACACCCCGACCGCGTTAACCAGAGCCATGATCAGTCCCCAAATAAAAAGATTAAATTTATTACCGTTGGTTATGCGACCACTTTTTCCCAGTGCTTCTAATGGTCCTAATTCTTCATCAATGACTAGATACATTAAATATTGATATTTCACGGCCAAGATTATTCCCGGTACTATTAAAAGTAGGAGACCGATCATTACTATTACTACGTACAGGATGGAACCAATTAAATATTTTAGCCAAAGATGAGCGGTGGAGAGAATATCCTCCAGTTTGTAAGGTTGTCCGTCAACGACTTTTAAATAAATCTTTAACACGCCCATGCTGATAATGATTGACAAAATCCAAGAGGCAAGGGAAAAAGCAAGATTATAGAACGCTGAATCAAGCCCAAGCAGTCCTTTGATCATGTAAAACAAGTTTGGACCAACAAATGACACAATCATTAATAAAATAAAAAAAAGAAAATTCGCTTTTACTTTTTCCCAGCCAAAACTTAAAGCTTCAGAAACGGAGAAGGAATTTGTTTTCATAAAATTCTCCTTTAATAAAATATCTATTAAATTTACTCTAATCAATTCATTTTTTAAAAGCAAGACACGTCAATCAAATTACTATGATACTGCACAGTATCATAGTATGAGCAGGAGATATCTTTGTTACAATGGCAATTAATGGATAATAAAATTATTATCATCGGTGGACAAACGGCGACGGGAAAAACCGACTTGGCAATTAAAATTGCTAAAGAATTCAACGGAGAAATTATTTCTGCTGACTCACGGCAGGTTTATATCGGCATGGATATCGGAACCGGGAAGGACGTTAAAAATTTAGAATTTACAATGTACAATGTACAAAATAAGAATTTTCAGATCGGTTACTACACAGCTGATGGTATAAAGATTTGGCTTTACGATGTTGTGAAGCCAAATTATCAGTTTAGTGTTGGCGAGTATCAGGATTTGGCAAACAGAGTAATCGGGGACATAATTTCCCGGGATAAAATTCCGATTGTGGCGGGAGGAACAGGTTTATATCTTCGTTCATTAATCGATTCGCTTTCAGATATCACAATTCCTCCCGATGAAAAATTACGTAAAAGTTTATCTCAACTTAAGGTGAGTAAATTACAAAAACAGTTACAGGGAACAGACAGGCACAAATTTTTTAGGTTAAATAACTCTGATAGAAATAATCCACGCCGGTTAATTAGGGCAATCGAAATATCTTTATGGAAAAAAACTAATTCAAAGATAATTAAAAAACCAGTTTATGATTATTGCGCCATTATTTTAGTAAATAAAGAAAAAACACTTGAAGAAAAAATTTCACAAAGGATTCAGAAAAGATTAAGAGAGGGTATGGAGAAAGAAGTACGGTTTTTGCAAAAGAAAGGTTATGATTTTAATTCACCTGCACTTTCTGCGACCGGGTATCAGGAAATTAAAGATTATTTAGAAAGGAAAATTGATAAAGACGAAGCAATTGATAGGTGGTTAAAGCAAGAATTTGGTTATGCTAAAAAACAACTTGTCTGGTTTAAAAAGTTTTTACCTTCCACTAAAAAGATCTTTTGGTTTGACAGTCAAGATCACCACTCCTATACTAAGATCAGAAATTTGCTATGCCACTTTCTCAAAAAACCATTATCCTGACAATACTTCTTGCCATCATGGCAATTTTTTTGTATTCCGTTCGTTCAATTTTAACACCCTTCGTATTGGGTGCAGTTTTTGCCTACATTCTTAACCCGGCGGTGGTTTTTTTGGAAAAGAGGACAAAATTAGCAAAGGGTATAGCGGTGTTGGTAGTTTTTTTCACTGTAGTCATATTAATTGGAGCCATTTCTACCGAAATTGGTATTAGATTGGCTAAAGAAACCAGAGATTTTTCGCTCGAATCAAAATACCACAATACGTTAACCAATATCAGGTTAGAAAATTTACCGCCCTGGTTAAGTCCCAGTATCAAAGAAACGATCGATTCAGTTAATCCGGCGAAAATTTTCCGGCCGGATAACGTTTGGCCTTATTTTTCCGGAGCACTTTCGGGAATAGGCAGCCTTTTTATTTTTTTAATAACAGGATTTTATTTCTTAAAAGAGGGTAGCAAATTTGTGGAAAAAGCTACTTCTTTTTTGCCTAACGTTGACAGGGTAGACGTGGCCATACTTATTCGTAAAATTAACTCTGCCTTAAATAATTACCTCCGCGGACAAGTTTATTTAATCGTTTTAATGTCTTTTGTTTCTTGGTTGGTGCTGAGTTTTTTAGGCGTTCGTTATGCAGTCATGATTGGTATTTTTACCGGCTTTGCCGAAATTATACCGATTATCGGTCCGATCGTAGCTGGTACAGTTGCTGTGACGGTGGCCTTGCTTGATGGAGTTCCAATGTTTGGCGCCACACCTTTTTTTGAAGGATTGATAGTAGCTTCAGCCTATTTTATTCTCAGAGAGCTGGAAGATATTTTTGTGATACCCTTCATTTTGGGAAGGGCGACTAAACTCCATCCTTTAATTGTACTTTTTGCTGTTTTAGCAGGCGGACATCTTTGGGGAATACTCGGGATGATTTTTGCCGTTCCAATCGCCGCCATTGTCCGCGTTTCTGCAGAATTTCTTTTGGCCCGCCTGCCGGACGGGCAGGAAAAAATTGCCTAAAAAATCCGTAAGCCGGATTCTGTTTTAAGATATCATTTCTCTATGCTCTCAATCTTCGATTCATCGGGGAAGTTGCCTCAAACGAATCTTTCGGAGATTGCAGCGGGGAGAATTACCCACCTTCGCTGAAGCTACGGTGGGTAAACCCCACTTTTGCTCCATTTGGTGACAGGATTTTCACCTGCCGTTTCACTTCTCCCCGCCAAATAGCGGGGGACTCGTCTCTGTGGCTTCACTGTTCCCCCTCCGCCAAGGCTTTGGGGGACTTCTGCTTTCGCAGAACACCCTACTTCCTGCTGTCCGGACTTTCCTCTCCGCATAGCTTTACGCGACGTGGAGCGATATCCCGATCTTTTAGGCAAAATATTATAGCGTATTTAATGGATAAACACAAAGAAAAAAGCGTGTTATAATTTTTGTAAGTGAGTCCTGTATGATTTCCAAAATTACTTCCTGCGTTAGTGTTGGATTAGACTGCCTTCCTGTGGAGGTTGAAGTAGATGTTTCTTCCCAAGGTCTTTCTTCCTTTACGATCGTTGGTTTGGGTGATAAAGCCATTGAAGAAGCAAAAGAAAGAGTCAGAAGCGCCATCAGAAACTCCGGTTTTTTCTTTCCCTCGCACCATATTACGGTTAATCTTGCGCCCGCCGATTTTCCTAAAGTAGGATCGGGTTTTGATTTAGCAATTGCCATGGGTCTTTTGTTGGCCAGTGGGCAGATAGCCTTTACGACCGAAAACTCTCTTTTTATCGGTGAGCTTTCTTTAGATGGCCAGCTCAGAAGTACTCCGGGAATTTTATCAATCATCTCTTTTGCTAAGCAAAGAAATTTTCAGCAAGTGTACTTACCTTTAGAAAATTGCCAAGAAGCATCAATTATTCAGTACTTCGGTATTTATCCGGTCGGCTCTTTGAAGCAACTTTATGATCATCTCGGAAAAATAAAAGAAATAGTTCCTCTTGTTCCCTCGACTCTAAAAAATTCTCAGGAAACAACATTCGAGTTTGATCTAATGGAAATAAAGGGGCAGGAACAAGCGAAAAGAGCTTTGGAAATTGCTGCTGCCGGTGGTCACAATTTGATTTTTAAAGGACCGCCGGGATCGGGTAAAACTATGCTTGCCAGGACCCTACCTTCAATTTTACCCGCGATGACCAGAGAAGAAGAGATCGAAGTGACCAAAATTTATAGCATCTGCGGATTGTTAAAAAACGAGGAACCGCTAATTAACCAAAGACCTTTCAGGGCACCGCACCATACTATTTCACATATTAGTTTGGTTGGCGGCGGACAAAATCCTAAACCCGGAGAAATCTCTTTAGCTCACCGAGGGGTTCTCTTCTTGGACGAAGCCAGTGAATTTAGTCGTCAGGCATTGGAATCCTTGAGACAACCTTTGGAAGACGGTTTTGTGACGATCAGTAGAGTTAAGGGAACACTGTCTTTTCCTGCAAAATTTATTTTTGTCGCTGCCTGCAATCCTTGCCCTTGTGGTTACCTGGGAACGAACGGATTACATCATTGTAGTTGTTCCCCCGGTCAAATATTGCGATATCAGAAAAAAATTTCCGGTCCTCTTTTAGATAGAGTAGATCTTTATCTATCCTTACAAGCCGTAGAAGCCAATAAGTTAACGCAAGACGAGTTTATTCCCGAAAATAGTTTTAAGGTTAAAAAACGAGTTGAATTGGCACGAGATAGGCAAAGAAAACGGTTTTCCAAAACCATGATTACCTGTAACGCCGAGATGAAAAACGCCGATTTAAGAAAATATTGCGAAATAAAAACAGAGGCACAAAATTTATTAAAAGAGGCCTTAATAAAATTCGGTTTGTCGGCGAGAAGTTACCAAAAAACTATTAAAGTGGCAAAAACAGTAGCTGATTTAGAAGGGACAGAAGTAATTGATGCAAGGCATTTAACCGAAGCTCTACACTACCGGAAAAGAATTGAAGAATATTAACACCGATCCCCTCCCCAAAACAAAACCCAAAGCAAATACTTTGGGTTTTGAAGTTTTAGGTTTAGCTAACTTATTTCATTGGGCCAATCTTGAACATTTTAGTTCCGCAGACTGGGCAAACACCTTGGACGGCGTCTTTACCATTTTTCATTTTTACCGGTTTGGCATTTGGATCTTCCCTTTTTGCTCTGCATTTTACGCAATACATTGATGCCATATTTCTATTCACCTCCTCTCAAAATTTTGGATTAGACTACTTCTTGGAAATAATAAATTGCCAATTCAAACAAAAAAGCCAGAACGGTAAGTATGGTAATACGTCTAAGATCAGATACTAAATAGCGATAATTAATTAGCCCTGTCGTGTTCGCCGTTTTTGCTAAAGAAGGAAGATTGTTTAATTCTTTGCCGGCCGGTTTTTCGCCCGGGGTAATTTGGGGAAGCGAATATTCTGCTGATCGAGTTTGACTTGGCTTTGACTCGCCTGGGGCAATTTTTTCCTGTCCGTCCCTCAGGCGGGCTTGTCTGCGCAGTTGACTTAAAATTTTTTCTCGACGAGTTTTTCTGGACATTTATTTAGCCTCGCTTTGAGCTCAAAACTAACATATTGACACATGGCTGTCAAGTGTCTAGAATCTTGGATACAAATGTTGTCCATTTTATTTTCCAGTGAATTTCAGCTTGGCTTGTTGTTAATCTGCGCTTTAGGAGTGAGTATTTTGTATTTTAATCATTACTTAGAAAGAAAAAAGAAAAAAGAATTATTTGGTTCAGACGGTGCAAGTTTAAACAGCCTGACCGATCTGCTTAAAAAGCAGAAAGGGCAAATTGACAATTTAGAAGAAGAAATAAAAAACATAAAAATTAGACAGGAAACAGAAGAGAAAAAGGCCAAAGGTTATCTGCAAAAAATAGGTTTTGTGCGTTTTAACCCCTTTTCTGATACCGGAGGTCAACAGAGTTTTATTCTCTCCTTGCAAGATCGGGAAAAAAACGGCATTTTAATTTCTAACTTGGTCGGAAGAAGCGGTGCCAGGTGGATAGTTAAAAAAATCTCTAAGGGGGAGTCGGGTGATTTAAAATTATCTGACGAAGAAAAAAGGGTCGTTGAAACAGCAAGTAGTGTTTGAGTTTCTAGTAGGATATATAGTATTATTTTTAATATGGTATTAACGAAATCTAAATTACTCCTTCTGGCAGTAGTGTTTTATTTGCTTTCTACAGGTGGTTCATATTTTATCTTTAAGTCCAGTCAGGCAACGTCAGTGATTGAACCCGTTACCCCCACCGTAGTTACTCCTGCGGGTAGTAAATTCAAGGTCGATCCCAATCTTCCTAAAGATCAACCGTGTCCTTTAAATGGGCAAATGTACACCAAGCCCGAAAAAGATATTTGGACAACGAGGCGTCCCTTGACTGTCATGATTGAAAACCATGAAGATTCGCGGCCGCAATCGGGTCTTTCTTACTCCGATGTTGTATATGAAGCAGTAGCAGAAGGTGGTATAACCAGATTTTTGGCAGTCTTTTATTGCGGAGCAGCGGCTCAAGATATCCAATTGGGACCGGTGAGAAGTGCACGCACCTATTTTATTGATTTTGCCTCAGAGTATGGCGATAAACCTTTGTATGCTCACGTTGGGGGCGCGAATTCTCCAGGTCCGGCTAACGCCTTGGGTCAGTTGGAAGATTATGGTTGGGTAGGTGTTAATGATCTTAATCAGTTTTCCATCGGGTTTCCCACTTTCTGGAGAGACTATGATCGTTTGGGGCATGAAGTTGCTACAGAGCACACAATGTACTCCACCACGGAAAAGCTGCTCTTATTCGCAGCCCAAAAGCGGGGACTATCTAATGTAGATAAAAAAGGTGTGAGTTGGGATAAAGGTTTTGTACCATATAATTTTAAGGACGAAGCAACCGGCCTTCCTGACATGCTGACTGCCAGTTTTACTTTTTGGGACAGATATACAGCCTATTCCGTAAAATGGATTTATGATAAAGCCACCAATTCATTTAAGAGAGAAAACGGGAGCGCTCCACAGTTTGATAAAGACAATGACCAGCAACTGACTGCCAAAAACATTGTTTTGTTATACATGTTGGAAAGCAACGCCAACGACGGATATGAAAATAATGCCCATCTTCTTTATAAGACGAAAGGAAACGGTAAAGCCAAAATATTACTGGACGGGAAAGTTATTGAGGCAAATTGGCAGAAAAAAGACCGAACTTCCAGGCTTAAATTAACCGATGCCAAAACAGGAGCAGAAATTAAATTTAATCGCGGAAGAATTTGGTTTGAAGTCTTGCCGTCAGACACAGATGTATCTATTCAGTAATAAATATCCTGCCCCTATTTTATTTTCACAAAAAGTGAAAAAGTGTGAAAGGAGGTTTTGATGTTTCTCGAAGACATTGTTATCTCCCGCGTCAGAGTCAAATTATTAAATCTTTTTTTACAAAATCCTGGACAAATTTATCATGTTCGGGACATTGTTCGACGCAGTGATGAGGAAATTAATGCCGTAAGACGAGAACTAGCCCATATGGAAGCTGCCGGCATGCTTTCTAAGGAGCAGCGTGCCAACAGGCTGTATTATGCTTTTAGAAAAGATTATCCTTTATATCACGATCTTCGTTGTATTGTGATTAAGACTAGCAATTTAGGGGCAGCCATTCTGAAAAATAAAAACAAAATCGGTAAAATACGCTATGCGATGTTTTCCGGAAGGTATATTAATAATCAACCCTACGACGCAGAAAAAGTGGACCTGTTAATAGTCGGACAAGTCGTGTTACCTGAATTGGGTGTTTTGGTAAGACAGGAAGAACAACTGCGTGGTCATGAGATAAATTATACTGTGATGACCGAAGAAGAATTTTCCTTCCGCAAAAGAAGACGCGATCCGTTTATCACAGACATTCTTTCCGGCGGACGGTTAATGATTATCGGTGACGAAGAGGACATGCTTAAGGTGAGTGAGAAGCCATTATGAAACCCCTTTGGTAAATATGAAAAGCGAATTCCGAAGATTACTGATTATTTTTTTGATTGCGGTATTGTCCTTATTCGTGGTTTTTCCCTCCAATTTTTCTTTAAAATTTAATATCGGAAATTTTAAGTTAGAGCAAAAAGTGTCTCTACCTTCTTTGAATTTTAACATAGGACCATTCGGTTTCAACCGCGATGCTTCATTTAAACAAGGTTTGGATCTTTCCGGTGGTACCCATCTGGTATTACTGGCTGACATGAAAAATATTGCTTCCGATCAAAGAGACACGGCTTTGGATTCGGCAACCCAAATTATTGAACGTAGGGTGAACTTGTATGGTTTATCCGAACCGATTGTTCAGTCGGCAAAAACGGCGGGAGACTATAGAATTATTGTTGAACTTCCGGGGGTTTCTGATATCAATCAGGCAATTTCTTTGATCGGGCAGACTGCTCAATTGGATTTTAGAGAGTTTAAAGAGTCTACCGCTACTGCATTAATTATCCCGACTTTGGAAAATACCACATCTACGGGAGTGACCGGAAAGGATTTAGAACGTGCCCAAGCCGATTTCGATCCCCAAACCGGAGCACCCGTGGTTTCTTTTGTCATGACTGATGCAGGAGCGAAAAAATTTGAACAGGTTACCAAGCGTCTCTTAAATAAGCCCTTGGCGATTTTTTTAGACGAAATACCCATTTCCTGGCCGACGGTTAACGCCATAATCAGTAAAAGCGGAGTTATTCAGGGTAATTTCACCACGTCGGAAACGAAAGCTTTGGCTTTGCAATTAAACGCCGGGGCTTTGCCGGTTCCAATTAAAATAGTAGAACAAAGAAATATTGGAGCGACATTGGGACGGGAATCTTTGGATAAAAGTCTGATAGCCGGAGCAATTGGCTTGATGATTGTAGTTCTGTTTATGTTATTAAATTACGGCTTTAAAGGATTCTTAGCCGACATCGCTTTAATTATTTACACACTGGTTACTCTTGCCCTGTTTAAATTAATTCCTGTGACCCTGACTTTAGCAGGAATAGCGGGTTTTATCCTAAGTATTGGCATGGCGGTTGACGCCAATATTTTAATTTTTGAGCGGATGAAAGAAGAGCTAAGATGGGGTAAGTCTCAAACAACAGCTTTAGAATTGGGGTTTAAAAGAGCCTGGAGTTCAATTTGGGATTCTAACGCCTCAAGCCTCATCACCTGCGGAATTTTATACTGGTTCGGCTCGGGTCTAATCAGAGGATTTGCATTAACTTTGGCTATCGGAATTTTAGTATCCTTGTTTAGTGCAATTTTTGTGACCAGAACTTTATTAAGACTTTTTTATAAAGCTAATTGATTTATGATCGATTTTATCGGTAAAAAATGGTTATTTTTTGCAATCTCCGGAATTGTCATTATTCCCGGAATTATTTCTCTTTTAATGTGGGGTTTACGGCTTTCAATCGATTTTACAGGAGGCACCCTGTTAGAGATCCGGAATGAAAATTTTGCACAACCGCAAAAACTGGAAGCTGTGAAAAAAATATTTATTAACAATGGTGTGCAAATTAGCACTGTTACAAAATCGGGCATAAATACATATATTTTCAGGACAAAAGAATTTAATCAGCAGAAGAACGAATCTATTAAAAAAGAGATTGAAAAAAGTTTCGGTCAGGTTGAGGAAAAAAGATTTGAAAGCGTCGGACCGGTAATCGGAAAAGAATTAACGAGGAAGGCAATAATTTCTATTATACTTGCCTCCCTGATGATAATTTTGTATGTGGCGTGGTCATTTCGTCAGGTTCCCAAGCCCTATTCTTCCTTTAAATTCGGCGTTAGCGCGATTGTTGCCTTATTGCATGATGTATTATTGGTAGTTGGCATCTTTTCTCTTTTAGGCCATTTTTACCGCATCGAGATAGATACACTGTTTGTCACGGCCTTGTTAACAGTAATTGGCTTTTCCGTACATGACACGATTGTAGTTTTTGACAGAATCAGGGAAAACTTAAAAAAGATGCCGGGAAAGAAATTTTCCTATGTGGCCAACGAATCGATTCTTGAAACCTTAGTAAGATCGCTTTCAACAGGCCTAACAGTGATTTTTACTCTATCGGCGCTGCTTCTTTTTGGCGGAGATACCATCAGGTGGTTTGTAGTAGCGTTATTAATCGGTATTGTTTCTGGAACCTATTCTTCAATTTTTAATGCCACGCCCCTACTGGTATTGTGGGAAGAAAAGAAATAAATGTACAATGTAAAATTTACAATGTACAAACATTCTTATTAACTGTACATTATACATTGTACATTACTTCTCTCCGATCTCTTTAATTCTCTTTAAAAGATAGTTTCTCTCATTTCTCTCGGGGTCTTCAGTGATCTCTTTGAACAAATCGTTTAAAATTTTTCCCACTTTAGGTCCGGGCTTAATTTTTAAGACCTGCATCACATCGTTGCCATTTACTTTGAGATCTTTAACAGATGGCGTATGCTTTTGCACGTCGATTATTTTTTTCATGTATAACCTTAATCTCCAGGAAG
>JACQHK010000010.1 GCA_016199065.1 Candidatus Microgenomates bacterium
ATTCGAAAATTTGAAAATTGAAAATTATCTTTTTCCTCTTCCCAATCTTTCATGCGCTTTGACCAAATCGTTGGCCGCTAAAGCCCCCAACAAAGATATTTCACCTGCCAAAACTGCTCCTGCGAGGATCTCTGCAAATTTTAAAACCTGTTCTCCTTCTGCGAGCTTGGGGTCTGGAATGCCTAATATTTTCAAGGCATCTTTTTGAGCAGGCAGACTGGTTCCTCCACCTACAGTACCAATCACCAGGTTTGGCAAATAAATACTGAGATATAAATCTTGACCAGTTATTTCAGTCGTGGTGATACCCAAACTTCCTTCTGTAATATGGGCTAGATCCTGGCCGGTAGCAGCAAACAACGCGGCAATGATGTTGGCATAATGGGCATTAAATCCCAACGAACCGCTTAAGGCAGAACCAAGAAAGAGTTTGTGATACGAGACTTCCTGAATATGAGAAGGAGTAGTTTTTAAAACTTCGTTTACTATTTGAGAAGATAAAGTAACCTCTGCCCTTACTTTCTTTCCCCTTCCCTTTATAAAATTAAGCCAGGCAGGTTTTTTATCAATATCAAAATTTCCTGCCAGAGAGAGGCAGTTGATTTTTTTCTTTTGGTAAATAGTTTTTGCTATTTCGGAAACGGCTTTGGTAACCATATTCATTCCCATGGCATCAGCAGTTTGAAAAACGAAGCGCACAAAAACACTTTTGCCAAGGTTTTCTGTCTCTATTTTTTGTAAAACTAAATGGCGAGAAGTTTGTTCGGCGATTTTTTTTAAGAAAGTAAAATTGGCCTTTAGCCAGGAGACAAATTCTTGGGCGGAATGCAAACCACCAACTTTAAAAACGGCACCCCTGGTCATTCCCGAATCCTCAACAACTACTGTAAAATTTTTCCCCAAAGAAACCGCCTTACAACCCCTACTAACCGAGGCAACCAATGCTCCTTCTGTTGTTGCCAGAGGTAAATAATAACTTCCTTGGGCAAATTTTCCCGCTATTTTTAATGGCCCTGCTATACCCAGAGGAATTTGCGTTGCGCCTATTAGGTTTTCGATGTTTTTATTTTTCACCTGATCCTCGGTAAATGAGGAGTGAGAAATTGAGGAAAGACCAATCCCCAATTCCTTTTCCAAGGTTTTTCTTCTATCTTTAGCGCTGTTAAAATCCTTAAGATTAATTCTGTTTTTCATACTTGTTAATTTTCACAATTTTCGTAATTTTCCAATTTACCAAAGAATTTCCAATGATGAATTTTCAAAAATTAGTAATTATGATTTATTTAGAAAATTTGAAAATTGCAAAATTCGAAAATTCACGCTAGGGGTATTTTAAAAATTCCCATTCTATTTAATAGTAAAAAATAAAAAAAGAACGCTGGCCATAAAATTAAGGTGGCGCGAATCATTTGCCAAACGGTAAGACCAAAAACTAATCGTAATGTTAAAAAATAGATAAGTGTTTTCCAAAATAACAGTCCTAAAGAAAGAAAAACAAAAAAAATACTAAAAATTTGACCCAAGAGACTGGCGGTCCTAGGCGGAGGTAGAAAAACGTAAAGCAAGGTGGTTGTAAAAAACCAAATCAGCGTCGGGAGATATGAATATGACCACACAGAGGCAACGGAAGAAATTTCACCCTTGCCTCCTACCAATCGTCCGATTAGGTAGATTGCCACTACAATCACAATATAAGTAACAATCGAGGCATAAAACAACTTTCCCAAATTAAAAGTCAAAAATAGGGGTCCGGTGTGCAAACCTTCTTTTACCACTATCGCCAGAGTTAAAAAAAACCAGGTGAATAAACCAAAAAATAAGATGGGCAAGATGGGTTTTTCTTCAGCTACCTTTCTGATAGTTTTATACGGTGCGTTTAAGACACCCCAAGAATCCTTTACCAAAACGAAAAACCCGTGGAAAAGAGAGAACGAAATCGTTGAAAACATAGTCTAAAACGAAGCTTGTAAAACGGATACGATTTTGGTTGACCAGTGACCTAACAAAATTTGAGAAAGAAAAGACAAGAATAAAGAAAAGGGT
Source organism: Candidatus Microgenomates bacterium (assembly GCA_016199065.1). Classification (GTDB taxonomy): domain Bacteria; phylum Patescibacteriota; class Microgenomatia; order JACPZF01; family JACPZF01; genus JACQHK01. The sequence goes on from JACQHK010000010.1 coordinate 2,044, forward strand.
AAAAAAATTTTCCAGGGAGAAATTTTTAAACGGGCGGTTAGTCTTTTGTACAATGGGGTTAAAAATCCCATTTCTTGCGGGGCTATGGCACAAATTTCATTTCTTTTGTCTTTTAGCTTTTTAAGTAACTGGTTTTCGAATTGTTTGGAATACAGATTATTCATATTAAACGGTAGAAAATACTTTAACGAATTGCTTGCGGGCCCTAAAAAGAGTTGACTCAACAGCCTTGATTGTTTCTTTCGTATAAAAAGCGATTTGGTTAACGGTTAACCCTTCAATATATTTTAGTTTAAGCACTTCCATATAGTGTGGTTTCATTTGTAAAAAACAGCGATTAATTCTGTCAATTAACTCTTTTTCTGTGTATTTTTGTTCAGGAGAGAGCAAGTTGCTTACTAAATTTTTTACCGTAGGCAATTTAGAAAAAACGATGTTTTTAATTTTTTTTCTCCGGTAATAATCAACTACCTTATGTTTAGTAATTCCATAAATGTAGGTATAAACCGACGACTGCCCTGCGTAATCCCGTAGTGCGTCAAGCGAGGCAAATAGGCTGTCTTGTAAAACCTCTTCGGCGTCTTGGGGTGTATTTATTTTATTTTTGATATAGTTATAGAGTTTGGGAGAATAGGTGCGGTGAAAAAACACCAGTGAAGTTTCATCCTTTTGTAAAATCTTTTGTACCAATTGAAAGTCTTTCTGGTATTTTTGGTTCATTATAATCTTGGTCGTTAATCGATTAACTAATCATTTACTTAAAATGGCTCAAAAATCAAAGCGCAAAGGTCAAAAGAACCTGTCTGCGCAGGCAGGCAACTAAAAAGTAAAAAGGTTTTAAGCTTGTGGCTTTGAATTTTGACTTTTGACTTGTCAATCTTACTCTTCTCTTTCCACTACATAATCTGCTAATTCTAGAAAAAACTTTTTGGCTTCGGAACTTATATTATAACTCTTTAGTCCCTCTTTTCCTTCTTTAACCAATCTTCTGGCCAGCTTCTCACACCCGCCAAGTGCACCGGTCGACACCAGTAACTTCTTATCAATTTTACGTTTTACATTTTTCATTTTACATTTGGCGTAAGCCACAAGCAGTGTATTTTTCTGCTCCCTAAGATCATCCTCGTTTGATTTCCCGGTCTTTTTCGGATCGCCAAAGCTACCAAGAATGTCATCTCTGATCTGAAAAGCTATTCCTACATTGATCGCGTATTTACTAAAAACCGCAAAGGCCTCTTTTGGGGCATCGGCTAAAGCCAAACCAATATGGATGGGCCCTTCAAAAGAATATTTGGCAGTTTTATATTCATACATCGTAAGAATTGACTTCTCGTCGGTTACCCCAATCAAATCCAGTTGCTGGCCAAAAATTACTTCCTCGCGCAGTAAATTAAAATATTTTCTGGCTTTTTGATCAATAAATATTTCGTCCGACCAAACCAAAGCTAAATCTCCGGCAAGAATCGCTAAATCCCTGCCTAGTTTTTCATTTTGCTTGCCCCGCGAAGTCCCGCCTTGGCGGGACGAAGTAGGGTACTTTTGGGAAAAGTATTGATGAATGGTTAACCCACCACGTCTGGTAAACGACTGGTCCATTACATCATCGTGGATCAAACAAGCGGTATGAAATAATTCGGTACACAAAGCAATGGCCAGAAGTTGATTTTCTTCGTTGGCCGTTAATTTATTATTAACAGCAGTGTAGCCATAGTAAACCAATAAAGGGCGCATTTTATCACCGCCACGCAAAGTTATAGACTCAATTTGTTCAATTAACTCCTGGTAATAGGCGCCTTGTTTCTGGCCCTCTTTTTTCTTTTTGGCAAAGAAGTCTTTAAGCAGTCTGTTAATTTTCGAGCGTAGTTCGCCTGGTGTTTTCATGGCGAGTTATTTTAATATGAACTGGCGCCACTTGCAAAAAGGAAAGAAATTGGGTGATAATTAAAACATTAAGATAATTAACCGTCTGCTAAATTTCATGGCTAAAGTTTTTTCTTTATTAATTTCATTTCTGATTTTTTTCCATAATGGTAGAATCGTTTACGCTCAGGTGCAAACTGGAATCGGAACTTTACCTGTCATTCCCACCGATTTTGCCAATAAGATATTAGAAATCGGAATGGGACTGGCAGGAGGAACAGCTTTTTTCTTTATGGCCTACGGTGGATTCCTGTTTTTAACCTCCGGCGGCGATCCGCATAAAATCCAAGAAGCAACCGAAATTATTATGTCAGCTATTGCGGGATTATTATTAATAGTATTCTCTGTATTTTTATTAAATTTAATTGGTGTACAGATCTTGGGGATTTAATATGATACCTAAGGCACATGCCAATTTTGGCACACAATTAAGCGGGATAACAGACCCGCTGGGAGGAAAATGGGCGGATCTGGGGGCAGTTATTAACGATCTTGTCCCTTATGCATTTGTGGCAGGTGGTTTATTGCTTATGGTGTTTTTAACAGTCGGAGGTTTTGGCTTACTTACTTCCGGCGGTGATCCTAAAAAAATTGAGGCTGGTAAGGAAAAAATTGTGGCTTCTCTCGTGGGCTTTTTTATAGTTTTTGGAGCATACTGGATATACATTTTGATACTTTTTATATTGGGACTGGACTAATTATGATATTTAAATTAATTCCTCAAGCACATGCTCAAATTCCCATAGAAAATTGGTTTAATATCGGCGGACAACCGGCAAGTAAATATCCGGAACTTGCGGCTTTTTTACAGCCTATCATTCTTGACGTGTTCGTGATTGCCACGATTATTTTCTTTATTCTTCTAGTAGTAGGCGGGCTAATGTATGTGATTAACGCCGGGAGTGGCGATAAAGACGGCATGGAAAAGGGAAAGGGTGCTTTGACAGCAAGTGTTTTTGGCCTTATTATTATATTTGCGGCGTATTGGACCATACAAATTGTTGAATATATAACTGGAATTGAGATATTTTTCTCAGGCTTATGATTTTTCAAATTTTTGGCAATATCAATAATCCTTATTCGGGTACATACCAGGGGGGTATTCGAACCGGCACATTCGGCCTGATCTTCTTTTTGAACAATATAGTTAAACTGGCTTTTGTCGTAGGAGGATTAATCGTGTTTATCAACTTGATAGTCGCGGGGTTTCAATTTATGCAGTCAGGTGGCGAAGCAAAAAACATTGAAAGTGCCTGGAATAAAATCTGGCAATCTCTCATTGGTTTGGTGATTATGGTTATTTCCTTCTTATTGATCTCTTTGGTTAGTTTTATCCTTTTTGGTGATCCTACACAAATATTAAAACCAGATCTTTTTGGTCCAAGATAATATGATCAGTATTTTAGCTCTATTTGCCCAATTTCGACAACCGCTTGGTGATATCGGAGACGTGGGTGGAAGTAAGGGTAGTCTCGGACCATTCGGAGACGCTTATAGTAGATTAACTAGTGGCCAATTGGTGGGCGAATCGGTCTCGAGAGTTATGTCTAATGTGATCGGCGTGATGACCACCGCTGCCGGAATTTGGTTTATAATTCAGTTTGTTGTTGGCACTTATAAATGGATCACGTCCGGTGGCGAAAAACAAAGTGTGGAGTCGGCCAAAAATCATTTAACACAGGCAGTTATCGGTTTGGCAATAACAGTTATTACTTTTATTTTAACCGGAATAGTTGGCTCGATTGTGGGACTGGATATTCTCAACCCACAAAATATTATCCCGATATTAAAACCGTAATATGTTTATATTATCATTAATTGCCCAAAGCCCAACTGCAGCACTTTGTACGGGAAAAGGAATTTGTAATCCGGTAATTGCCAATACCATCGGTCAGCTAGCCACTCAGGCCGATGCGGCAGCAAAACTCGCTGGAGTAATTGCTATATTTTTGCGCCTTGGTTTAATCGGCGGTGCGGTTTTATCGCTTTTGTATTTAATGTGGGGAGCCATAGACTGGATCGTTTCCGGCGGGGACAAGGGAAATCTTGAAGGGGCAAGAAATAAAATGACACATGCGGCAATCGGCTTATCGCTGGTGGCCATTGTTTTGGTTTTATTGAATTTTATCGGTGCCTTTTTACAAATCGATTTATTAAACTTAGTTATTCCAACAGCAGATAGTTTATAAATATGATACTTGCAGCTCCTGTCATCTCCGGAGGCGGAGGCCTAAGATTAAACATTAGTCAAGCAATCTCTGCCCTACCTGACAACCCTTTTAAATACACTGATCTAGGTGTTTTTATCAGCAACGCGATTGGCTTGGCGATCATTGGTGCCGCTGTCTTTGCCCTTTTCTATTTATTGTGGGGAGCTTTTGATTGGATTACCTCAGGAGGCGATAAAGGAGCTATTGAAGGAGCGAGAAATAAAATCATGGCCTCAATTCTTGGCCTTACTTTGGCTGCGGCAGTTTGGGCAATCTTTGGTATCGTTCAGGTATTCTTAGGAATAAACATCGCCCAGATCTCGGTTGGTGGAGGTGGAGGTGGCGGAAATTCTGGTGGATACCTACGCTGCCCCGGACCAAACTGTGACCGCTGTCCTGGCTGGCCAGGAGGTTGGAATCCCGTACCAAAAAATGACCCGGCATGGAAAACCAGCGCGCAGTGCCCTTAAATTCGCTTAGTGTTTATTGCCAACAGCTAAAAGCCAACTGCCAATCCCATTTGACACTTGACAGATATTTTTATTACAATCTAAACTAGAGTTAATTAAATAGTTAAGGAATGCCCGCCAACGTTCAGGTTCGTTTTGAGGATTACATCCACGCAAACGAAACTTCACTTCGGCAGGGCTTAAGAAACACTAAACTCTACTGCGATGCAGATCGTTAAGTGTTTCTAAAGGAGTAAAAATGTCAGTATTAACATTGCTTGCCCAGGGAGAAATTACTGTTCCACAACCGTCTACGGTCAAAATTACTGATGTGGGAAGATTAATCAGCGGTTTGATTGGCGTTGCGATGCTCTTGGCTGCATTGGCAGTTTTTATCTATCTGATCTGGGGTGGTTTTGAATGGATTACTTCTGGCGGTGATAAGGCTGGTGTCGAAAATGCCAGAAACAAAATTACCGCAGCCCTAATCGGCTTAGTAATTGTTGCCTCAGCGTGGGCAATAATGAGATTGGTTGAATTCTTCTTTGGCATTACTGTTATTTCGGGAACTGTCAGTATTCCTAAACCATACTAAAAAATAAATAGCAATTTTCGCGCTCATTAATCATGAGCGCTTTTTGCATCTGCCGCAATTTTTGAAGTAAAGCACGCATTGTGTTACATTTTAATAAGATACTTACAACCAAATGAAAAAAATTACTATTCTACTCCATCTCGCCGTCCTCTCTTTACTAACAATTATTTTGCCTCAACCAATTTATGCCGTAGTTTTTTGTCCCACATCAGAACCCAAAAATTTTTTCTGCATAGAGATGTTCTATGCTAATTTTTTGACACTGCTATTGCCTGGTTCTTCTATTGCGTTTTTTGTAGTTATTCTTACCGGCGGGTTTAAATGGTTAACCTCTGGCGGAGACCCAAAGGCAATTGAAGGAGCAAGAAGTCGAATTACTTTCGGGGTAATGGGACTGGCACTGATAATCGGTGCATGGTTTATTATTAAATTTTTAAGGGACTTTACCGGCATACCCGGCCTTTCTATTTTTACCGTTCCGCGCTAAATTTATCTCTCCATTAAGACTCAAATTTAGGGTAAGATAAAAGTAACCGAGAAAAGCGTAGGGCTTTTTAATTCGAATCGCTAGCATAAAATTATTTGCAAAAATCAAGACTTTTCCCTATTCTATTAATAGAATGAATAAGCTTATTTGGGCTTTCTCTGTTGTGTTTTTCTTGGGATTTTTTTACTTGCTTTATCCTCAACAAATTTTCGCCGCCTGTAATCCTCCTCAGGACTACAGTGATTGCCAAAATTTACAAGTATCTCCTTTTGGTACAAACCTAGCCGGAAACATTTCTCCCAACAATTTTAAGGCTTTGCGCGAGGCCGCAATAGCTGCTAACCCGGAAAACCTTAACAAAAAAATTCAGGCCACCATCATTCTGACCGATGGAACAATTGCCAACACTGCCAAAACTGTGGAAATTTTAAATGCTGCTAAACAATATGGTCTCGAGTTAACCATCAGAATTTGGGGCGCGCCAAAAGGAGAACAGGCACTTGCCGACGGAAAAAATCTATTAAAAGCACTAGAGCAGGCGGGGATGATGGGCGCTAGGATTGAATTTGCCAACGAACCGAACCTCACCGCAGAAGGATATACCAATGCGACAGAATACGGACTGGCGTTGTCAAATTTTATTGAAGGGTGTGACGGATGCAAAGTCTATCTACCGGCTCTGGGAGGACCACCGGGATCTGAAGGACAAAAACTACAGTTTGCTACAGAACTTTTCAAACAATTTCCCAATTTAGCTGCTTCGGTTGATGGCATTATTTTTAATACCAGCCAAGCAACACCCGAAGGAGCAATCACCGACTGGGCAAATACTTTAAAGGTTTGGCAAGATGCCGCGGCGGCAGCAGGGGTCAAATTGGACACCAGCCATATTTTTTTAACCGAAGTGGGACCGCCCGGTTCGGTTTTAGATAAAGGTTTCATCCAGGAAATTGCCGATATCTTTGATCAAATAAAAAATGGCATGCCGGGAAATCCATATTTTGATAAATATCATGATCTGTTCGCCGGTGTTGAAGGATTAACTTTTTTTACCTGGGATGAAAATCACAATGCGATTTTGGTTTTTGTTGATGCCAACGGCAAGATTGAAACGAAAAAAATTACTGAATTGGGAGGCAACCTGCCATCTTTGTCAATCGGACCCGGATCGGCTGAAGAAGGAACCGTGCTTCCTTTTGCACACCCTTCTGCAGAATCACAAACAATGTGTCCTCCTGATGACCCATATTTTCCTCCTCTTCCCGGACAGAATGCACCCGCACCGATTGCTAACGTCACGACAACACCCCCTGTACAACCGGGAGTATTAATACCCACTCCTCAATTAAGAGAAGGCGTGGATTTGTTTTTCGGCAAACCGGTAAAGGTCCAGGGAGATGCCGGTACAAAATATTGTGCCCAAAAACAGAGCGAACCAATTGTTCTCTCAGAAACCTCTTACTATCATTTAGCCCTGCAAAAAGGCTGCAATGAACGGCCCTGGACCGGTGATTTAACTGTTTCCAACGTTCAAATTCCTTTCGCCCAGGCAATTGCCGATCACTGGGCTGGAACTCTAGATACAGAACATTTAACACCAATTGATTTTGATCGTCTAATATCTGATGCCAAACTGCCCGACACGGTCGGCTTGCAGGCGAGAGATGAAATTAACCTGCAATCCGGAGTGTTAAAAAAGATGCTGCAAAAAGAAGATCAGGATAAGTTGAAGTGTGAATTCATAAAATACGTTTTTAAACGTTCCTATCGAAAATCCACTCAATACCAAAACTATAAACCAGATGGAATAACTAAATTAAGTGCCTTTGCCAGTATTCCTCCGGGCTGCCGAAACCAAAACGAGTGTACCGATATTGATACAAGTACTCCGGAGGGTTTCAAAAAAAAGTCCGATTGTATGAGAGGTTGGGACAAAAAATACGGAGAGGCGTGGTCAAAAATTGGTCTTTTTCCTAACGAGGAGGCAAAAGGGCAACTCAAGTTTATGGTCTGCGGTGACAAACAATATGTTTTAAAAACAGCCGTACCGGAAGTTTTTCGCCTTGGCCTTGCGGCCAACACACTACAACAAACCATGAGCCCAAAAGAACAAATGGATGAATTTTATAAAGCCTATCCCGAACTGGAAGAGCCACTCTCGTCAGAAAACTTTGTTTATCAGAATCTGCCAAAAACTATCGCTTCGACTTCGTTAGCAGGAACTAAAGAAATTGTAGAAAAAATGGAAAAAGTTCCTTGGTTGGGAAGAATTGTTGGTTATGCCAAAAAATTCTTGCCGACAATGCAAACGGTTTTTGCCCAGGCACAAGAGATTTATAAAAACCCTTCACGTTTACTGGCGCAGGCCAATACCGGACCAAAACCCAATAGTTACAATGCCGGTGTCGTAATTTCCTGTCAACTTGCACCTGATAAAAAATCCATCAACCTAAACATGACCATTACCGGCGAAATTTTTGATGCTCAGGGTAAGAAAAGTGATAAGGTAGGAGATGTCTCCGCAGATCTTTATTTAAACGGCAAAAAAATTGAAATAAACGGTAAGGCTTTCACTGTACAGCACAGACCAGGATCCTCAGAATCATACACCCTACCTGTTGATCCCAACATTAATAATTATAACTTCACAGCCCATGTAGTTTTAGCGCCTAACGGGAAACATATGCAAAACTGCGATTCGGGACAAATTTCTCCCACTGATGTTTCAGGTTGTATTATTGATATTAATCAAAACATTACTCAAAGCACCTCGGCAATTACCAAACATTTTTCAGAGGGCGGTGCGTGTTTTGTCGACAACGGTAAGGTCACTGTTGAACCCAAGGCCTGCGGCATGGAGGGTTGTGATTTTAGTGTTAAACCATTAACTCCTACTCCTCCCCAGCCCGACACACAGGTTTTTCTCTGGGATCCTGATGAAAAAAATTATGACGCTGACGGAAAAGTTAAAATCGGCACACCTGATCCGGTAAAATTTAGGTTTGAAAATAATCCCAGCGCCCAAGATTTAGCCGATTGTTTGGCCCACCCTTTAACTGATTGCATTGACGTAGCAACCAATCTCCGAGAAGTAGGAGTTTATAACAACGTTCCCATGCTCTGGACGACTTGGCTACAGGCTGCGGGAAAATTTGCCATTGATACCAATACCACCTTGTCTGGATTTTTATACAATATTAAACCCCTTGGTATCACCGGACCGGCGGCAATTTCACCTTTTGACTTGGGAAATTTCTGTTCAAGTAAGCAAGATGACGTACTTGACCAACAGGGTAATTTTAAAGAAATAGATGCCCAGGGAAATGTTACTTACAATTTTACGCAAACAGGGGGAAAACCCGTTGCTTCTTTGCTACCTAATGGGGTAAATGTTTCGATGGCTTCACCTTCTCTTCAGCATCTTTTATATTATCGACTTAAAGGCTTGTGTAATGCTAATAAATGGTGGAGCGAAAGAGTCTTAAATCCTTTAGCTGTTAGTTCACCAACCGATCAAATACCCTATACAACTCCCGAAGGAGGGGTAAGTTATGACTGTACTGGTTGTGGAAATCCCCTTAAGGATTTCGAGGGTAGAGATACCGATCCGCAAAGCTGCTCCTGGCAAAATGCCGGTTTACCTGCCGGGAATACCGGAAAGTGTATTCACTTTTTACCTGACTATCGTGAAAGTGACTTGCCAACCTGGATTAACAGGCTCAAGGAAATGGGAATGAACTGGGCTTTGGTACCATACCATGACGAAAATCAATTAGCCTACGCGGCAAAAGCATTTAAAGAAGCTGGCATTACTCCGGTTTTTAGGTTTATGTATAACGGCGGTCTTATCCAAACCTACAAAAATTACGACTGGCAGAGAGACATTAATATTTTGATAAATGCTGGACTATCTCCTTATATTCAAATCTTTAACGAACCAAGCGATGACCGGGAATGGAACAATAAAAAAGTTGGCACAACGGCACAATTTGCTAATGCCTGGCTATCAAATGCTATCAGGGTTTATAACGCCGGAGGGAAACCGGGCCTGCAGGTTCAGGACACCGCGGAACTTCAGGCAGTGATCGACTTGGTTAAGCAATATTATCCCAATAAAGAAGATCAAAATAA
>JACQHK010000012.1 GCA_016199065.1 Candidatus Microgenomates bacterium
GTTTTTGGGATTACGGACCTCTTGGTGTGGAACTCAAAAATAATATTAAGAAAGAGTGGTGGAAGTATATGGTTTTGGCAAGAGAAGACGTTGTGGGGATAGACGCTGCCATTATTATGAATCCGACCGTCTGGGTTAAATCGGGTCATGTTGCTGCCTTTACAGATCCCTTAATTGAATGTGAAGTTTGCCATAAAAGATTTCGTCCCGACAAAATTGGGTTAAAGCCAAAAATACAAAACAATAAAATCATCGCTTATTTTTATCCTTCAGAAATGGATTGTCCAAGCGGAGGGCATAAATTACAAGTGGTTATTAAACAAGTAAAAGAAATTGATAGTGAAAAATTAGTTGAGCCTTCGAATTTTAACCTGTTAGTTACTGCTCAATTAGGCGTGGTAGAAAAACAAGATGTTTATCTAAGGGGTGAAATAACGCAAGGTGTTTTTGTAAATTTCAGAAATGTCGTGGATACTACAAGAATTAAAATACCTTTTGGCATTGCCCAAATCGGTAAGGCATTTAGAAACGAGATCACTCCTGGAAATTTTTCCTTCAGGTCCAGAGAGTTTGAACAGATGGAGCTAGAATACTTCATTGAACCCGATGACAAAACAGGAGAAGACGTATTTTCTTACTGGAAGGAACAAAGACTTAAATGGTATCTAACTCTTGGTTTGAAAAGAGAGAATTTAAGATACCGTGATCATGAACCGGAAGAACGAGCTCATTACGCAAGATTTGCCACCGACATCGAATATCGCGCGCCATTCGGCTGGAGTGAATTTGAGGGAATACACCACCGGGGAGACTGGGATCTTTCCCGCCACAATCTCAAATATCGAGACGAAATTTCCGCGAGAGAATTTACTCCCTGGGTGATAGAAACGTCCGGAGGAGTTGATAGATCCTTCCTGTTTTTTCTAGTGGATGCCTATCACGAAGAGAACAAAAGAATTGTTCTTCGTCTGAATCCAAAACTTGCGCCATTCAAGATAGCTGTATTTCCCTTACTTGCCAACAAAGAGCAGTTAGTTAAAAAGGCACGTGAAATTTATCTTAAACTTAAGAAAAAATTTTACTGTGTTTGGGATGATAGGGGTAATATTGGAAAACGTTATCTTAGTCAAGACGAAATTGGAACACCGTGGTGTATTACAGTGGATTTTACCAGTCTTGATGACGAGACGGTAACAGTTAGAGACAGAGATACAACAAAACAAGAAAGGATAAAAATAGCGAAACTGGATGAATACTTTGAAAATAAGCTTCTTGCCTTAAGTTGACAAAAAAAACGTAATCGGAGAAAATGTTGTTTATGAATAAAAAGCTGACACTTCTTCTTTTAGCTGTGGGTTTAATTCTTTCAGGCTGTAACAAAAATAATCAAAAAGCTCAGGTTACGCCGGTACCCACGCAAGCGCCTGAGATACGAATTCTTAAACCCGGAGAAGGTCCTGGCGTAGATTTGGTTGCCAGAGCAGATAAAAAGGCAGTTTCACTTAAAATAACTGATTTAACGCCAGACATTACAAAAGTCGAATACGAACTGGTTTATGACACCGACGGTGTACAGAGAGGAGTTCTGGGCAATTTGGATGTCAAAAACGGCCAAACTGAAATTACGAAAGAAATTCTTCTGGCGAGCTGTTCGAAAAACGTTTGTGTTTTCGACAAAAATGTCAGCAAACTTTTTCTGACCGTTAAATTTACCGGTGATCAAGAACCGGCCGAGTTTCAAAAAGAATTCACCCTCTAATTTAGCAAATCCATCTTCTTTATTCATTATTCATTCGTTTGTTTTCCTCTTGACATGGGTTAATTTTGGGTACAAAATGGTAATATAGTGTAGAAAATGGGATAGAATGGTATGAGTGTATTCTTGGGAGAGTTTCAACATAATTTAGACGATCGAGGCAGGCTATCTCTACCAAAAAAATTACGACAGGAGTTAGCAAGCAGGGAAGTGGTGTTAACCAGAGGTTTCGAGAATTGTATTTTCGGCTATCCGAAGGAAATTTGGTTGGACGAGGCAAAAAGACAGTTAGAAATTCCCGTCTTTGAACAAAAAGGAAGAAGTTTAAGAAGATATGTCTTTTCCGCTGCCGTCACCGCTGAAATAGACAAGTTGGGAAGAGTCTTGATTCCGATGAATTTAAAAGATTACGCACTGATTAAAAACGAAGTCGCCGTGATCGGGGCGGGAGATCATTTCGAAATCTGGGATAGTCAAAAATGGAAGGAATATCTAAAAACTATCGAGCCGGCGTAGGCGATGAATTTCACAAGCCAGTGCTTTTAGAAGAGGCTTTAAAGAGTTTAAACATTAAAAGGGGCAAATGGTACGTCGATTGTACGCTGGGCGGAGGAAATTATAGCTACGAATTATTCAAATTGGGGGCAAATGTTTTAAGTATTGAGGTTGACGAGGAAGCAATTGACTTTGTTAAACGAAAATTTGGCGAAAAAAAGAATTGGTTAATTATTCGGGATAACTTTAAAAATTTAAAAAAAATCGTTAATAAACAGAGGATTAGAGTATTCGGCGTAGTTTTTGATTTGGGGGTTTCTCTGCATCAATTAAGAAGTACCGAGAGGGGATTTAGTTTTAACAGAGAGGCTATTCTGGACATGAGAATGGATACCAGAGCATCGTTTAGGGCGGTTGACTTAGTTAATCAGGCAACAAAGGAAGAACTATATGAAATATTTGCGCACTATGGTGAAGAAAAGCGTTCTTGGGCAGTTGCTGATGCTATTCTTCGCGCCCGTTTAGAAAAGAAAATTGCCACGACCTTGGAACTGGCAAAAATAGTCGAAAGTGTAGTAGGAAAGAGCCTGGGAGGAAAAAATTCGGCAACCAGGGTTTTTCAGGCATTAAGAATTTACGTTAACGACGAACTGAATAACTTAAAAACAGGATTGGAAGATGCAATTGAGCTTTTGGAAAAAGATGGAAGGGTGGTAATAATTTCTTACCACTCGCTGGAAGACCGGA
>JACQHK010000011.1 GCA_016199065.1 Candidatus Microgenomates bacterium
GCAAGTCTGACTTACTGAGGCTGTAAACCTCAAGACGAACATGAACGAAGGCGGATGATGGGTGAGGAAAATTCATTTATTACCAGAGGTGTGAACCTATCCCACCTGACAGGTGGGGACACAGTGAGATGATTGTATTCATTTTAATTATTTAGTATGTTTAAAGGAGGAATATGAAAAAAGTTAAAAACGATAGTGAGTATTTAAATAACCTGCGACATTCCGCGGCTCATTTATTGGCTAAGTCTGTTAAAGAACTATGGCCGGGTACACATAACGCTATTGGACCATCAATTGAAAATGGCTTTTATCAGGACTTTGATTTTGGTGATGTAAAAATATCTGATTCCGACCTTCCTAAGATCGAAGAAAAAATGAGAGAAATTTTAAAGAGTTGGAATCATTTTGAATTTAATGAAGTTAGTATAGAAGAAGCCAAAAAATTATTTAAAGACAATCCTTATAAATTGGAACTTATTGAGGAGTTTGCTAAAGACGGAAAAAGGATTCAAACCAATAATCCTGGTAATTTCCTTGACCTTTGTAAAATGGGCCACGTGGAAAAACCTAAGGAAGAATTGAAAAACTTTAAACTTCTTTCAATTGCTGGTGCCTACTGGAGAGGAAATGAGAAAAACAAAATGCTTACCAGAATTTATGGTACGGCTTTTCCCTCGCAGCAGGAATTAGATGACTATTTAAAGTTACTGGAAGAATCGAAAAAACGTGATCACCGCAAGCTCGGAGTAGAATTAGATCTCTATTCCATCAGTCCGTTGGTCGGTCCCGGTTTGATTCTCTGGCATCCAAAATTATCCCGCGTCAGAAACGTTGTGGAGCAGTTTTGGAAAGATATCCATTACCAAGAAGGGTATCAGTTGGTTTTTACTCCCCATATCTCCAGCATGGATATGTTTGTCATCTCGCGGCATTTGTCAAAGTACATCGATTTCATGTTTCCGATCATGATGCACGAATTTATTGAGGGTGAAAGCGCACCTGACTACAAGGGAGATGAAGTATTAAAGCCGATGAATTGCCCAGGACACGTGCAGATTTACAAGGCGCACCCCAGAAGTTACCGAGAATTGCCTATTCGTATCGGTGAATTGGGTACCGTGTACCGTTATGAAAGGGCCGGCGTACTACACGGCATGACTCGGGTGCGCGGTTTTACCCAGGACGATTCTCATATTTTCTGCCGTCCTGATCAGGTAAAGGATGAGGTAAGAAAGGTTTTACGTTTAACTAAAAAAATATACGAATTGTTTGGCTTCCAAGATTACCACGTCTATCTCTCAACTCGTCCCGAAAAATATCTCGGCGATTTGGCTATTTGGGAATTTGCGCAAAATTCACTAAAAGAGGTCTTAATCGAGGAAAAAATTCCTTTCGATATCGATGAGGGCAGTGGTGCTTTCTATGGTCCGAAAATCGATTCAAAAGTCAAAGATTCCCTAGGCAGGGAATGGCAACTGGGTACAATTCAGTTTGACTTCAATCAACCCGATAAAAAAGAAACGACCAAAGAAGAAATTGAGGAGTTTTGGAATCTGAAGGCTTTTAAGCATTTATTTAAGTCCAAAGATCAGGCGGCCAAATATCTTAACAGGCTGGGTCGGGGTTTTGACGTAACTTTCGTCAACAGCAAGGGTGAACCGGAGCGGGTGGTGATGATTCACCGGGTAATTTTCGGCGCTCTGGAAAGGTTTTTCGGAATTCTCATTGAGCATTATGGCGGCGCTTTTCCTTCCTGGCTGGCTCCGGTTCAGGCAGAAATTATTCCTATTTCCGACCGGCATGTAGAATTTGCCAAAAAAGTAAAAGAAGAGTTGGAAAAAAATCATTTTCGTGTGGAAATCGACGGGCGCACCGAAACCATGCAGGCTAAAATTCGTGACGCGCAAAACCAGAAAGTACCTTACATGTTGATTATGGGCGATAAAGAACAAGACCAGGAGAGCGTGGCGGTACGTACAAGAGAGAAAGGAAATATTGGGATGATGAAATCCAAGGAGTTTATTCAAAAATTAAGAGAGGAGGTAGATCGAAAGTCTTTACAGTTAATGGAGAAGTAAATTATTAATTTTCATTTTCCAATTTTCATTCAATTTTTAATTTGTTAATTCCTGCCTGCGCAGACTGGTCTAATGTTTAAAAATTAGATCATTAGATATTGATTAGGAATTGAAAATTATAAGGTGACTCCGTAATTGACCACGCACAAGAGTTATGGTAGTATACTTTAGTTTTAAATAGTCTATCTTTAACCATAGGGGGTTTGAATCTTAAAGTTTTACCGTATCAATCAGTTTATACAGGCAAATACTGTACGATTAATTGGTCCTGATAATAAACAGATTGGGATTGTCTCAAAACAGCAAGCACTGGCTAAAGCTTTTGAACTAGGCGTGGATTTAGTGGAAATTTCACCCAACGCACAGCCTCCTGTTTGTAAGCTAATCGATTTTAAAAAATTTAAATATACAGAGTCTAAAAAAGAGCGCGAAGGAAGAAAAAATGTTAAAAACAGTGAGTTAAAAGAAATCAGACTTTCGCCTTTTATCGGAGAACACGATTTAACAACCCAGCTTAACAAAGCCAAATCGTTTCTAAAAGACGCGCACAGGGTAAGAGTAACTGTAAAATTCGCTGGCCGGCAGATGACCAAAACTGACTTTGGCAGAAAACTTTTAGATCGGGTGTTGGAAGAACTTAAGGATGTTGCCAAAAAAGAGAGAGAAGTAAAAATGGAAGGCAGACAAATGGTAATGTTTGTCTCACCACTATAGTTTTTGAAAATTACGAAAATTGAAAATTTAAAAATTAATTTATATGCCGAAACTTAAATCAAAAGACGCAGTACAAAAAAGGTTCAGATTAACCAAGAGTGGCAAACTGATTAGGCGCGGTCAGAACCACCGGCATTTAGCAGGTGCCAAGTCAAAAAATCAACAACGAAGAATGGACGAACCGCAAACTGTTTATAAAGGTTTTGCTAAAAAACTAAAGAGATTACTATGAGTAGAATAAAAAGAGGAGTCACTTCTCATCAAAAACATAAAAAGCTCTTAAAAGGAAATCGCGGGTATCGCGGTACTAAAAGCCGACTTATTAAAGTGGCTAAAGAGGCCAGCCTGCATGCCGGACAATACGCTTATGCGGGGAGAAAAAAACGAAAAAGAGATTTTCGTAGACTCTGGATCACCCGCATTTCTGAGGCTGTAAAAGAATTTGATCTAAGTTATAGCCAATTTATGGCCAAGCTGAAAATTTCTAAGATTAATTTAAACAGAAAAATGCTGGCTCATTTGGTTACCGAAAGGCCCGAAGAGTTCAAAAAAGTTGTTGAGGTGGTAAAAAAGGCTTGACAGAAAAGAATCCAGTCTTTTAAAATAAAAAAATA
>JACQHK010000013.1 GCA_016199065.1 Candidatus Microgenomates bacterium
CAGGCACACAAAATATTTGGTTGTGGTGTGGCCAAAAGCGAAGAACAATGCAAAAACCCAAGTATTGTAACGGAAGAAGGCGTAACGGGAAGTTGTGGATGGAGCTGTGTGGAATATGAAACACCACCCAAAGATAAATACCAAGTGATGGTAGAGGGGATTAACCGAGAATTACCTAAAATAAAAGAATATTTAGCAGACGCCCAAAAAAGAGGTGACAGAGAAGACATTAGACTCTACTCTGCCAGAATCAGAATTCTAGAAAAAGCCCTCACGGGAACAACAGAAGATAAGGAGACTGCCAGAGATTTAATCACCCAAATTAATAAAGAAAGAGAAGATAATGCCCAGGCCAGAGCTAACCAGATGAATGCCCAGATTACTCCGGGACCTAATTCATCATGTCTTCCCGGGGATCTCCCTTGCATCAACGGGGAAAACGAAAGAAACAGGTGTTTATCCGGAGGTCAGGGAAATTGCGATTTGGTTGCTGCTGAAGCGTATAACGCCATTATGGGCGACGCCACCAAAAAAGCCGCCCGGGGTGATATAGAAGCGCAAAAACAGGTAGTACAGTACACAGAGCTGCAAAATTTAGCAAAACAAATTCAAAATGATTCGACCTATCTTAAAGACGGCAAGGTTAATACCCAAGAAAAACAGGAAACTTTAAATCTTTTTAAAGAATACCAACAACTTACCCAAAAAACTGACGCCGAGTCACAAAAAAAGGCCAGTGAATTATTGGGACAAATCTATCAAAAAATCGGCTACGAAGAACCTATCCAACCCTGTCTCTTCCAGGATAGTGCCTGTTTAGTGGCAAACAAAGCAGCCTCTGATTGCCATGCTTACTTTAATATCTCGGGAGGAACAGAACCAAACGGAACCTGTCAACAAAGATTAGACGAAGCTTACAACAAAGAAAAGGCTCTCCATCCTGAACTTACCTTAGAGTTAGAGAAATACCAAAAACAAGTTGCAGATTTAATTGCCAAGGACAAAAGCTTAGCTGCAGTTTTAAGTCAGGCATATGAAGATTTTAAAAAAGGAGACTTGAGTAAATCATTATTTGATACTTTCCTGCAAAGCGGAACAATTCCCATCGTCTACCAACCCCCCACTAAGGCAGAAAATGATGCTGCCAGTGCCGCACTGGGTGAATTAACCTATGAAGAAGCTCAATTTTTAAAAGCCAACCCCACGAAATGCGTTTCTAAAAACGGCTTTCAGTTTTGTAACTATGACAGTAGCAAACTTACTTTAAAAATTATTTTCCCCAACGGCAAAAAATCAGTCACGGGCTTTGAAAAGGAACCGGAACTCTTTGCTTTAACCAAAGACCAGTATAATGCGCTGCTTGCTCAACAAACCAAAGCCGGCGCAGAAATCGAATCAATCTTTGTCAGCGCCCAGGAAAAGCTGTTAGACCCTAATAACCCGAATTTTCTTTTTGAACTTTCCCAGAACGGTAAAGTTACCATTGACGGAGTAACTTTTACCCTCTCTTCAACCGACAAAAAAACTTTACAGGTGAGTTTTGTGTATGGCGGAAAACCGATCAGTGCACCTCTTACTTTCACGGAAATACCACCCGCCCTTTACGGAAAAGACGCCTATAACGAAGCTGTAAAATATAATGCCAAAGCTTTCGAAAAACTAACCACCGCCCAATTACAACAACTAATTAAGGGCGAATCTGTGACTATTGTCATACCGGGAAATGATCGGGGTGTCGGAGAAGAAGATAAAATTATTAAATTTTCCGGTTTTGATCCTAAAACTGGCAGTTTTAAAACGAGTGTCAGCGGAGACTACACCAGTAATTTACAATTTTCCCAATCTTTAAAACCGGAAACTATTGCCTACGTTAATTCTCAAATTGCCCTGCAAAACAGCCCACAGGCCAGAGATATTTTGAACCGCTTACCCGGTTTTACTAACACTGAGGCACAAAAAGTTCAGGATTTAATTTTAGCTGCACAATGTGAAAAAAATCCGGCATCCTGCAGTGATAATCAATACATTAAAAATCAGGTAGGCAATTCCAACATCGTCAACGGTTACGCTACTTCGGCGGTCAATAAATTTATTCAGGATGTAAAAGCCAAAAACGGAGGGACATTAACTTATAACAGCGGCGAAAAAACCAGCGGACAGAGTAAATACGGAGCATATACTTTAGACATTGATGCAACGGGAAATGTAAAATTAACGATTGTTAATGAAGGTCAGAACTTCTCGACAGCCAGGCTCAATATTGATACCCAAACTGCCCTGACCAGTTTTTCTAATTTTGTTAACACGAAAACCATTCAGGAAGCTTTTCAAAAAGGCCAAACCGCTGCCAGCTATTTCTACACATACTTTACTTCAGATACAAGCAAAAGGAAAAATTTAGACGAAGACATCAGACAGCAAACTGATTATATTAACTATCTAAAAACCGTAACGGGAGGCAGTCTTGAAGAGCGCGACAAACGTACCACAGACCTTGTTGAAGCCGCAAACAATCTTAAACTATTGGAAGATTTAAAAAAAGCCAGGGACGATAAAACCAAATTCACTTTTAAGGGAGAAGACGGATCGGTCACGGAAATTAATTTCGGACAAAGTTCGGGTAATAATGTCGCTTACAATATCACCTTAAATGGTGTCAACTTAGTATCTGGAGTAGGAAGTAAAACCACCCCCACTCCCGCCCCCGTACAAGTCATGGCAACTGTTACTCCGGCACCAAACACCGATAAGGGAACTCAGGCTCTTCAGCCATCAGGCAAGACTGGGTCTACCCTGATAACGGTAACTGTTACCTCTAACCCAATACAGACATCCCAACCATCATCGTCAACCAAATCACTATCCCCTAGTCCTTCAGTCACAACTTATCCAGGATACAAACCAGTCTGTGGAACATCCTGCCTCACACAAAATCAAGTCAGTAACTCATACAACAGCAACAAAGACGAAATGTTTGTCAGAATCGCGGATGGAACGGTGAAAAAATATAAAGATTTAACTCAGGAACAAAAAACCGCTTCGGTTTTAACCGGAGATAATTTTTGGACCTACGTCGTTAAATTACCCAACGGAACTTATAAAGATCCTTCTGATCTGACCCCTGAAGAAAGAAAACTTGCTCAGGAGTATTCGGAAAATTCCTATTACAAAGTTGCGGCGGTGGAATTGGCAACAGGAATTGCCAATAATTTAAAAGCACTAACCGATGTTAACCAGAGATTAAATACCGCCTCCCAGCTTGTTACAGCAACCCAGAATAATTTCAACGGTCTGGTGGGTTTAGCCGGACTTGTCCTTCCCAACCAAAATAACATTGTCACGGGAACTCTGAGTACCTCTGGTTTTGATAAATTTATCACCAATAATCCTGCTCTGAAACAAGAGATTGATACTCTTGCTGCAAAATATGATCTTGCGGGACTTTCCTTAACCAGCGAACAATATTATCAGTATCTTAAGGGCGAAAAAGTTACTGCAACCACAAGTTTTTATGAACATGGCCAGACTGAAACTCATGAAATCACGCTGCAAGTAGTCAATTGTAGCAACGGACCTGAGAATGGTTGTGTCAAAGTGACCAAGGATGGCCAAGCAATCACCAGAGAAATACAACAAAGAGGAGGAGGAAGAACAGCAAGCGCAATAGGCACTACTAAACAATTTTCGGATGTGATATTGCGCACGGAATTAAATCCCGATTCCAAACCAGTATATTACTCCGCTGAACTCGAGAAAGATCAGTTTAACAACACGATTGCCAATCTGAATTTTAATCTCAATGAACTTAATTCGTACTTTACCAGCGGTATTGTCACCAAAACAGTTGCCGGAATTGAATATAAATTTCAGGTTGACCCGAAAGATCCCAATAACGTTTTGATTGCCGTTGGTAATAACCCGGCCATCGCCCTTCCCCGCTCGGGAACTAATTTGCAATTTAGCGTCAATAATCCTTTGACTAACAACCCGATGATTATTAATGATCTTTCTTTTGAAGCTTGGAATGTTCTGGCTCAGGAAACTTCCGCTTTTGCCAAAAAATACCAAACCGACTGCGTGAGTAATCCGCAAAGCGATGAATGCCGTTATCTAAATGAACAGCTTGGTTTAAGGGCAAGTATTTTAACCGACCCCTTAAAGCTCGAAAAAGTCTACGTCAGTTTTGAAAAATCCATCAAAGAAGGAGCCACCACTTTTTCTACGGTAGAAAAAATCGAACCGGTTTTACGTCTGGTTAACACTGCCGGAGACTTGCCCGATGTTGTCAAGATGATTGCCAATGAACACGGAGCAAGGTTTAAGATCACCGAAAAAAATGGTGACGAAATTGACCTGGATAATAATTTGGGACAACGGCTTAATTATGATTTATTGACAGGAAAACTTCACGGAACCGATTTAAAGATGGATGAGGTGTTTAATTTTCTTAAACCCACGGAATGGCTTGGTGCAGGAAAAACCATTGATGAAACAGAAAGCCTTGCTAACAAAGTTACCTATGACCAGATTTGGAATTCCGATAGCATCTCCGGTCCGGAAAAAGCGCTGGCCATGTTTTATAAAGCCGTTCTTGATGTACATATTGACGATGGGGCAAAATTTGTTGCTGATGCTCCGGCAAATGTTCTAAATTTTATTGCTGCAATGCCAGCCAAAGCCATTTACGGACTGACTAACGTTCCCAAACTGATTAGTTGCGGCGGACAACGAACATCAGACGTCTCTTCTTCTTATCAATCTAATACCAACTGTAGCGACGATAATACTTTGTCCTTTTATAGCGCCACCAGTGAAAGAACATATGTTGATGAAAACGGAGAAACGAAAAGTCTTTACGAAGGATTGAAAAATGGCGACGTTAACGCAGCCATTACTTACCAAAATCAGGCTTCAGAAATCCATAATCAGATGACTTACGACTTGGGGTGGGGGCAAAGATTTGGCGACGCGGTGATTACTGCCATGACCTTTGTACCCATTCTCAAAGGAGTAAGTACCACCGGAAAAGTTGCTACCGAAGCCGTCACCGGAGCTGCCCAAACGGCCGCCAAAGAAGCGGTCGCCCTGGAAACAACCAACATCGCCAAAGGCTGGTTGGGCAGTTTAATCAACGCCGGAAGTAAATTGCCTGTTATCGGTAAGGGATTAGCAGGCCTTGATGCAGCCTTGGGAAAACAAGCGGTAGCCTTAATTGAAACAAAAGGATTGGAAACTACGGTAAAAACTTCCTTTGTGCAAAGCCTGGCAAACAACATTAAAGGAGGCATTGGCAAAGTCGTCACTATCGCAAGCCTCAACGGAGATGATGCTTTAAAAATTGCCGCCAAAGATCCGGGTTTATTAAACATTAATAAAATGGCGGCGGGGGTAGCACATGCGGGAGAATATACCAAATTTGCCGTAATTTTTGGCGCACAAGCTCTGACAGAAAGCACCAATCAGTACTACACTGCCCTCGCAAACTTGGCTGTTAATACAGGTTTTACCAATTATCAAAGCGGAGAAATACAAAAAGTCTATTCTCAAAAAGGTATCGACCAGGTTTCTTTTAATGAAATAGTGGAACGCTCAAAAGTTCTGGGATTTATTGACTTAGAAGCAAATATCGATAGCAAAACATATCAAAACATAAATAAAGCACTCATTTCAGGAGATTATTCAAAACTAACCGGCGAAGAAAGATTGCTTCTTGCCCAGATTAACCAATATAAAAAATTCGTTGACAACT
Organism: Candidatus Microgenomates bacterium; assembly: GCA_016199065.1. Taxonomy (GTDB): domain Bacteria; phylum Patescibacteriota; class Microgenomatia; order JACPZF01; family JACPZF01; genus JACQHK01. The sequence continues at coordinate 5,750 of JACQHK010000013.1, forward strand.
CATCAGAAGCAGCCTACGTCAAACAGACAGAACAAAGTATTTTTGACAACACGATTCATGCAGTTGCCATGGGTTATCTCTTCCCTATTATCCAGATGCCCGCCAGTGAAGCTTTCGGAGGAGCTTTTATTCAACCTCTCGGTAAATTAGCCGGAAGAATCATTACTTCATCCAAAAAAGCAACCGCAATTTCTAACAGAGATCTTGTTAAAAACGGCAAACTCGCTTCGGACAATCCTGAATTAAAACCGATTTTAGAAAAACTTCCTTTTAATGAAGAACAAAGAATATCTTTAGTTAAGCGTCTGGAAAACGGCGAAATGGAAATTTATGCTCTGAGAGAACCATCCAACAACAAGCTCGTTGATTTAGCTTTTGTGGAAACTAAATCGGGACAAACCGTGGCGGTTTATACCCCGCAAAAAAATCCTTTGCTGGCAATTAGCCAACAGCCCCTGCGGGTCTTAACGGAAAGAACTACCAACTATCTTGAACTCCCTAATCAGGATACTTCATTAGTTGTACAGAGGCAATTCGGGATTGACCGGACAACCCGCTACACCCAGGAAATACTAACTGCCCAAGATAGAGAAATTGAAGCAGATGTTTTAACAAACTTCGCACCCAAAGCTAAGGAAATGGAATTGTGGCGGGAAAATCTGGGTCGCGAAGCATTTACCGCCGAACAAAACAGGCTTATTGATGAAGCAATTATGAAAACCAAAACTGCCGCGGCAAACGAGGCACAAAAACAGGCAAATGTTCTGGAAAACCTTACTCAAACTGATTTATTTGACGCTCAAAATGCCAGTTCAATGACCGCTTTTGAAAATTTATCCAAACAGGTAAAGATTTTGGTAGAAACGGCAGGAGACGCGCTTCCCGCCCAGCAACTTGCAAAAATTAATAGAGCTCTGGAAAGTATTAATGCCAAACTAGAAGCCGCAGGAAGAGAAACAACTCCTCCATCCGAAGCAGCCACAAATCGGGGTAGTAATTCACCACCCACGGCCATCGTACCAGAACCTCTTTCTCCAAAAGATCCTCAAACCACTACCCAGGAAGCAGCTCAAAGGTCCCAGGAACAAACCGGAGTATCAAACAAAATAGTCATTATAGACAGTGCCCAAAACGCCTCCAAAATTGCTGAAAAAGTAAAAGTAGCCGATGAATATAAAACAAAAGATACTGCTCTTGAGCAATACCGCAACCAAAACCAACAGGCAAAAACCAATCTTGAGCAATTAAAAACAGATCCTGTTAATAATAAAGACGTTATCAAAGCTCAGGAAGAATCCTTAAGGCACATCGATAGTGAAATTAAGCGTCTGGAAAGCCTTACCGATCCAGGAGATGTTAGTGGATTAACCAAACCCATTGCCGCGCGGGAAAATAACCGCCGATTGTCCCTGACAGAATTGGAACAAAGACAAAATGAAGCTCTGACAAGGCGCGAAGCAACCAGAGACCAATTCAGAAATTCTCCATCACCTACCAAAGAACAATATCTGGAATTGTATCGGGTAGAAAACGAGGCCTTGAGGATTGAAAAACAAATCTTTTTGGAAAAGGCCGTTGAGCGCCAAAGTGAAATCGTCACAAGAAATGAATCTCCGGAAAAAGTAACTGCTGCCAGACAGGAAATTCAACGGTTAGAAAACCTGAGAGAAATTGATTTTGGCTCGCAGGCCATGCGCGATTCAGGAGTAGATCCGGCTCTTGGTTCCTTCTTTGAATACATGATCCGAAGCCACGAAGTGACCATGAATAAATCCTTTCAGGAAAAAGGCACGGTTACGGTTTTTTCCATTGAACCAAAACAAGTTCAGGCCTATCTGGACGCTGTCTCAACTCCCAATATATTACTGGAATTTGCTTTAGCCGGTGGAAAATCTACTGTAATCGGACCTTTATTGATGAAAACGGGAGCCAGGCTTTATGGCAGAACAGGATTGCTAATCGCCAAAGAAGGTGACGCGATCACCGTTTATAAAGATATTGCCTTTTCCTTAACTGCCGATCCTTCAAAGGGAAAACTTGTTGAAACCGGAAGAACTAATGCTGATGGTAGTAAAGAAATGATGACGGTCTACGAAGATGTACTCTTGTTACAAAGCACCGACAATTTACTTTCTTTAAGAGATCAAACGAGACAGGCAAAACATGTTATAGCCGAGCCGGCTGTTGCTGAATTTTTATTAGATATTGTAATTGCACCCGAAGGAAATCGCCCGATCACAGAAATCATGGCGGCCAGAGAAATTCTGCGCAAAATAACAACCAATGTTCAGGTTTTCGTCGACGAAGCTCATCTTAATTTTGATCCTCTTAAACAATTTATTATGAACGGAGGTCTTGGAGACGCTCCTCTTTCAGTGCGAATTAAATCAGACACAACAACCATGGCAGATATTCTCTGGAGTCTTGATGTTCTGGAGAACGGCGGTTCAAAAGTCAAAGATGGCGTTTTAATAACCCAACAGGTGGTTGGTAACACCAAAGTTAAAACTTCCCGCTTTACACCAGAAAAGATTGAACAAATTGCCCAAGCTGTCGCCCGACTTTCTGAAATTAACCTCCCTGCCCAAAAAGTTTTGGAAATATTCAAAACCGGCAAAACCGAGGGGGTACCTGCTGACAAAATTGGCAGAGTCTTAGATTTTGTTGAATTAACTAACGAATTCGGCCAGTTTTTATCCAACAAAAAAGGCTTAAATGTTACATACGACCCGGCCAGACCGGCGGACAAACCAATCGGAATAATTGCCAACGAAAACGGCGCCCAACCTTCACAACAGTACAGTCTGGAACGCCAGGCCGCAGTTTTTGAAGTAATAGCGGCCAGAATGTACGGTGAACCCCGACTGGATGCGGTTAAAACGGGCGGTAAAAGCGCCAAGGCAACCTTTGCTGATTTTTTCCAACTCGTTAACTATGACATTAATTCTGATTTAGCCGCAGGAACCGGAACTATCGGGCGCAACAAGGGAACTTTGGAAAGCGTTTATGGTTTGGCTACCAGAACCACACCCGAAATTCTTAAAAAATTCCTGGGAATTCAAGGCGAGGAAGGTTTGATTGCGGAAAAAAATATCAGAGGACTAGGAGAAAATCCTACTCCCGAAGACATGGTTAGAGAAATTCTCAAAATCCAGACAGAGGTGGAAAGGGTTAATAATAACAATCTTTTCCAAATCGTTATTGCCGGAGACACTCTAACGGCACAAGATGTCGTAAAAACACTGGCTCAAAACCGCCAGTTTATGGAAAAAATTAAAAACGGTGACAAATTTAATTTCATTATAGGCGATGAAAATAACCGTTATTTCATAATCGAGGCAGGAAAAGACGGTTCCTTTACCAATAAGGGAGAGGCAACCTATGTAACGCGGGACGGAAAAACCCTAACCGGATATGAAGCAGCGCAGCAAATTTTAAATGATCCAAGAAGCACCAATTCAGCCGTGATCCTCGCCATTCAAAGATCAACCGGCACCAACATTTTAGCCGATTCGAGCGTTCCGGGAATTATTCTGGTCGATACCAGATATACGGGAAGAGACCTTTCCGACCAGGGTTCTGCCCGTCCTAACCGTGTTCGCGGAGCAAACCAGCCGCTTTACATGTTAGTAGCAGGTGCCAAAGAAGGTGTCACAAAACAAGAATTAAGAGATTTTCTTAATTTAAATCAGGCAGAACAAAATATTCAAAATACATATCAAGCTGTCTCCACAGCCCAAACTATCGCCTATTCACGGGTATTAAGAGACATCATTATTTTCGGCACTGAAGGTTCACGGGAAGTTACCTTAGCCAGAGAAATCTTACACGAACTGCAAAATCCGCCGGAAGGCAGAAACCTAGGTTTTGAGTTTAACACCCAAAGTCCGTTAGCAGCCCTTGAAGCACAATCTACCTATTTACGAGACATCTATTACAAAATCGAAAACCCCTACGATTTCGTTTTGCCAAGCGGAGAAAAACTCCCCATCTCAAGTCAAAATGTCTATCTGAGGGCAAATGGTAATAAATTAGAGGTGGTAGCGGAAAGTCAGATAAAACCCGGCGAAAAATATCTCATTGCCGATAAAAATGTTATAGAAAATTACTTTAGGGAACGGGATTTTTCGACAAATCAAATTGGACCTTCCGAAATCCCTCTCACCGACCTGGTTAAAATAGGGATAGGAATAAGAGCAGTTGACGCGCGTGCGGAAGTAAACGCCACTTACAGTGAATTTAAGAATTTAATTTCTAAGAATTCTCAATATTATCAAGACGTTCAGGCCAATGCGCGTGACTTTCGCTTAAATTTTGCCTCTTCCGAAACAGAACTCAAAGACGGGCTCTTCGCAGCCACCAACGCAGAAAATTTTCAGGAAATCTTTGGCAAGACCATTAACCGGGATTTACTGCCCGAATTGGTACAGGGAGGCAAGCCACCGGAAATTGCCCAAACAGAACAAAGTACTAAAGAAACTTTAGCAAACAAACCGGCTGATACAACAGGCAGTGAAGTTACACAATTTGCCTTGGAATCAACTACGGCTCCCGCCGCCGGTGCACAACCCTTATCTTTAATTCCCTACTCCCCCGTCGATGTGTTAACCCAATCAATTAACACTGCCGCACGGGTTTTAGGGCTACCCTTTAATCCTGTACCAACGACTCTTCTCTCACCTGCCAGTGCACAACAAAACGCAATTAATGCCGTTACTAATCTCAGAAACGCCGTAGCTTCGGTAAACCTACCCGCCGCCTTAGAACCGCGCCGCCAATTGCTGGTTAATGTCTTGGATCAAATCACACAAACCCAAACCCAATTCAATTTAGGTCTGGAAGGAATAGAAGATATTTTCGCTGAACTGGCCAGAATCCAGCAGAATCCTCAAATTACGACCGTAGAACTTGTGTTAAATAACATAAGCGGTATTTTAAATAACAAAATACAACAAATTGCATCAATTCAGGTTCAACCCGAAGCTGTTCGTGCACCCGAAGTTACCATCGCTCCGCAACCACAACCTGTTGCCCAAACAGAGAAAGAAGCTCCCTCACCTCAAGACACTGCTGTTTCCCAACAAGCAGTAGAAGTAGAACCGGTTGTCCAGCCAGAACCGAAAACAAAAACGCCTATCAATGAACAACCGCAAGCAGTAAAAATCATCAAGCTTTTTGATGACACTCAACCGTTGGCCATAGAGCATCTTAAATCTCAAGAAATCAGGGCGTTAAATAACCGACCGCAATTGGAACTGACTTTAACAAATCCGGCTCTGGCAATTCCCCAACCGGAACAAAATACCATCATCAGACTTTATGAATTACAACTTGCAGACATGGTTGCCGAAATTAATTCAGCTTTAGAAAACTGCGGAGTTGGATTAAATATTGAGTTTCCGTTCGTAAAACAGGCTTTAGCGACAACCTGTGTGCAAAATATCGACCAGGCAACACGAATTGTTAATGATACTTACGCTAAATTTGGACAACCGGAAGTAATTTCAAAGTTATTAACGGAGAACGGGATTACTGATCAAAGCATTCTTGATCTGGCGACACAAACAGTAAGCGGCCTGCTTTACCATCAGGCAGAAACCGCTCTTTCTCAGGCAAATGTCTTTATCGCCTGGAATCAGGCACTTAGTAATCGCTCAGGTCTGGCAAAGTTACCGATCATAAGCGGCATCACTGAAAATAGAATTTATCAATCAAGATTTAACCAACCGCTCGATCAGGTTTTAATTTCCCTCGGAAGTATAGAGGAACCAGAAAATACCCAACCTGCAGAGCAAAATGTTAATAGAGAACCCACTTCTCAACCAAACATAAGAATACAACTAGTAGCACTTTTGGAAATAATTAATGGCTACGTTGAATCTTTTAATCCCTTCAATCGACCAGATCTCTCTGCTCCGGAACGAATTGCCCGCGGTGTAATTTATGTTTCCGGTTGGTGGTTGACGCGCGTTACTCCGATAGCCATTAATCCTGCGGGTGCAATCATCTCCGGACCGCTCATAGCCTATGACGGATATCGCATTATTAACTGGACAAGAACAATTGCCTATCCAAGACTGGTGGCATTTCTACAATCAAAACCCGCTCCTCAACCTGACCAAAATGAACCATCTGGTAGTAATATCCCCGCAATAAATACAAGCAATACTTCTGCCCTGCAAGCCAGAATTGTCAGTAACTTGGATTCTTTAAACCTGGACAGTGGCAGAAGAAATTACGCCATAAACTTAATCAGCCGCTATCTCTCCGTTCCGGAAACTTATCTGCTGATTCTTTATGATCAGGAAAATCCAATACAGATTGCCGTTGTACAAAATTTTGATGGCTATATCTCCCGACAGGTAGGAATCTCCTTAATTGATGAACAAGGATCAAATGAAAATTTTAATCGAAGATATTCCTATGAAGTAGAAATAATAGCTCTTAAAAACGCCTTTAACATTCCTCAAGAGATAACCGCACAAGATTTTGTACCTAATAACAATTTAGTTGTATCCCAAAAACAACCTGTTTCTCAACCTCACCAAATTTTAGGGGAAAAGTTATTTATTACTCCGGAAACCAGCTTAAGATTTATTAACATCAACGGTGAGGTCTTTATTGAAAGGCAAAATCTTAACGATTTTACAGTACCGGTTGGTGTCTTTCTCTATAACGATCCCAACTTTTATTACTTGAGAAATTACCGAATTCCCCTGTCCGAAATAAGAATGATTATGGTCGGTGATGACTATTTTTACGCCGGGCCAAATCAAACTCTTCTTAACGATAAAAGACAGGTAGTATTTACACCTGAAGGAATTAATCAAACAATTCCGGCAGCCCGACCTGCAACGGTTAATATCGAAACTGCCACCGGTCAAGAACCGATAAATCCATTGGTAATTACAGTTCCGTCGGTTGTTTCTGATATTAAAAAGGCCAAACCTGACTTATTAAGAAATATCCGTAGTAGGTTATCAACCAGAGAAAGTCGCAGTCTGACTGATAATGAAATCCGCGATTTAGTATCACGTTTCCGAAAAGGCGAGATCGTTAACGTCTATCCCGACGGACGAATGGATATGGGATCGGCTAACTACGGTGAAACTCTCATGATGAGACCCGTAACTAATAGGACATATTTGTCAGTTTATAAACTCTGGCAGGAGCTGGAATCGTTTAGTCTGGAGGAAACGCCTGCCAATACTTACACGGCTTTAAACAACTTTTACAATTTATTAACCGGTTTAGGAAAAATTCTTAACATCAGCTATAACAAGGAAAGAGTAACTCCAGCGACTTTAACTGCCAATGCCGCCGGCTATCCCAATGCTTCACTCTATAATCTGTTGACTACAGTTTTACGTCAGGTGCCGCAGCGTGTTTTGGCAAATCCAAATTTTGCAGGCATAAATCTGCACAGCGGAAGAGTGGGTGCAGGAAGGGGAAGCTCTTTCGAAAATCGCTATCTTAATCTCTTTTGGTCGCTAAAAAATCTTGCCAGAACAGACTATTTAGCGGTTTTTTTGCATGAATTTGGGCACGGAATTCAGGAGGGTTTAGCTACCGGTTATTTCCGAGGGGATGCGGTTTTAAGACAAAACCATCAAATAATAGTTCAGGCGGGGGCATTGTTAGGCACTGATTATCTGATGGGCGAGGAATTTCGCCAGGAATATCAAACTTATTACAATGAGTTTATCGCGGAACTTAACATGCTCTATTTTGCCCAAGGCAACAGACTTAGAGCTTTTATTAATTCCCAATCAAATCCCGATGTCAGACGCGCCTGGTGGAACGTCTATACAACATTTCGAGATAATGTTTACCAGGGATATGAATATGTTGAAAGCGGAGAAAAATATGTTCCTTTACTCCCGATAAACCAAAGGCCTCCACAAAATCCGCCGACGGGAGAAACAGCTACAACAACAGATATAGCAACACGGGATGATACAAACAGGCCTCCTAGAAGTTCTCTCTTCTCAAGAACTTCTGAATTTTTAACCGCTGCCGGTTTAAATATCAAACTTCTGTGGGCAAATGCTTTTGGCAAAACACCACATCTGGAGAAAACTCCCCAAAACGTTTGGGCTACTAACTTAAGAACTTTTGATAAAGTAATTAACAATCGCAATAACCGGACTTTTGTTTTACAGACAGGTGATCAAGTCAGGCTGGAGAGAAGAAATGTTTCAGAGCAGGATGAGTTCAGAACATTAACTGACCGTGATAATAATTTCACTTCGGCAAACGCCAATCAAACTTTTGAAGTTTTTCGCGAAGGTCAAATTTATTCCGTAAGACTAACTCCCCAACCGATACCTTTTACAACAGCCCTAAGAAGAACCCTAAACGAAGTTATTTTAAGAATCGACCTGTTACCGAATTTCATAAAGATAGCCGCTCTTGCCGTAATTGTTTTTCTGGCGTTATCCTTATTCATTCCTGGCCTGGCCGCGCCGGTAACTTTGATTGCCGGCGTGCCATATTTCTTAATAAAACCGATCATTAATTTCGCCAAATTCATCCGCTCGCTGTTTGTCCCCAGGAAACCTGTTTTGGTCAGAGCAACCCAGACCAGAACGACCACCAGAAACCGACGAGGCTTTAAATTAGCACTTGGTTTTTCAACTGCATTAACAATTTCAGGAATAGTTATTGGACTTTTGTTCCAATCCGAAAGAAAACTTCCGCCAAAATTAGTGGTTGAAAAACCGGGAATTGAAAGGCAAGTAGAAACACCGGAAAGTCCCGTTGAGCAAACTGATCGTTCCGCAGAACCTCAAAATGCTCAACCAACAGCAGGTGTAGAAATTACAGAAAATAAACCCACTTCTGCACCTGTTGTCCAGCAACAGGCACCCAAACCTACTCTTTCTGCTCCGACAAGCAATTTTGCGCAAGAACAAAAAGAAATTAATGAGGCCAAAAAAGAGCAAAACGAACAGAAGCAAGGACAATTTGCCGTGTCTGACCAGGCACAGGAAGAGGTTGATAAAACCCAACCACAGCTTTCTGTCACTTCACCTAAGAAAACCGACGATACGGAGTTCTTTGCTCAGGCTATTAAAAATTCAGTAGTAGAAGAAATAGGTCAACAGGCCGCAGAGTTACTTGGTTTGGATAAAATTCTTCCTGAAATCGGAGCGTTGTGGAATATTGATTATTCAATCTTGTCCACCATTGCTAAACATGAAACCCACTATGATCGTTATATTTACAATACGGTAGACGTCCAAAACGGCATCTATCAAATCGCCGGACCGACCTTTAGAAGTTTAATTGTAAAAGCTTTAGAAACCATTCAGAAAGAATACGGACAGCAAGCTGCAGAAGACTGGTTAAAAAGAGTCAGCAAAGACTCACTAGCCTGGGAACAATATCAGGAAGATCTTGTTACTTATCAAGCCAAATATCCGGAAGCTCTGCAAAATTATAAAGACGCATCTGCCGAGTTTAATAGAGTTGCACAATACGAAAACTCCACCAGTCCAAACGAAAAAAATCAGTTCGTCAATGCTCAGAACAATTTAAAAATCAAAGAACAGGAACTTAATGCGGTAATTAATATCTTTGAGAGACATTTTGACCGAACAGACCCGTTACTGTCATCATTCCTGGCGGGATATTATGTAAAAATTCTGGAAGCACAGACTGACAAGATACCTCAACTGTCTAATTCTTCTGCACTCGACAAAAAACAACTGGGCTTAAGCCAATATTACCTGGATGGAATTATTGTGCAGGCAATAAAGGAAGTTGCCCAACTTCCTGACGGAAAATTCAGAACAAATGTCACTTTTGATGAGGTAATTGCCAAACTAAACGAATGGAGCAAGCAAAGAAAGGTTGTGAATGGTTATTTGATGCAACCTACTGCCAAACCTTATTATGCTGACAGGATAACCGGAAACCTTCTTACCATCAAAACTGACAAGACAACAGGAAAACCAATAATACCGGACAATGCAGTTTTGGTTGAACATCGGGGCGATGTCGTTAAATATAATTTTGTAAATTTTCTTCTAAATGAACAGTCGGTTATTACTCAAAATGCTAATAATTTAAAACAAATTGCTCAAAATCAAACTCAGACCAAACCTCAACAGCAAGCCGCCAAGGCCGCACCGGTGAAACCGGTCACCAGTATTGAATCTTATCCCGGTGTTCCTAAACCTCAGTATACGGAAAAAGAAGTTGGCGATCCGGCATGGCTGACTGATTATGCAATCATGGGACAGGATCATTTGTCTAAAAACAGTGTCAATCCCAACCACAATGGTATAGATTTTGGCGCCACTCAGAAGGGTGCTCCGGTTAAAAATTTTAGAGATGGAATACTGGAAAAAGACGGCTATGAATTAGTCTGGGGAACGATGGAAAACGGACTGCCGGGATATGTAGGTTTTGGACATTATCGCTTAATTAACTACGGACAGGTCGTAATCAACGGCCAGACGCAAAATCTCTGGGGACTATGGGCACACTTTGGCGATGACGCTGCCCCAGGAGACGATAAAGACGTCGCAGAAAAAGCGAAAAAGGCTTTTAATACGGAGTTTAAAGAAGGCGATGTCATACCGGCTGGTGGGGTAATTGGTTATATGGGTGATTCTGGAAATGTACCGATTCATACCCATCTGGGAATGGGTTTCTTCCCCGCCGGCGTAACCCCTGAGGCAAGAGATTTCTATAACAAGGATTTAATGACCCGAAACGGAATAAAGGATAATTCAACCAATCCCTGTTCCTGGATTCCCGGTGGGTGTCCTGCTCCGGGTGTAAAACCAAAACCGGCTAAAAATATTAATCAGAATACCCAACAGAATCCCAAAACGCAAAATGTTCCGGCGGCACCTGTATTTAATATCCCGAATTTAGCCAATGGTAATATTGCCGATCCCAACCGTATTACTTTTGCCCAAACTTTCAGCGGATCACCAACTAAATATACGGTTAAATATTTGCCTGATGCTTCTTACACTTATGACGGACAAACCTGGAATCTTCCTCCCAGAACGATCGTCTGGCATTGGGATGCCCAACCTAATGATTTACGAGTTCCCGGAGTTACCTACAATGGTTTAGCCGGTAGAACCAGAGCCAATGATCCGGTATCTTCGCATTTCAGCGTTGGACCTTCGGAGGTATTGCAAATGTTGCCAATGGGTAAAAGTACTGTACAACAAGCAAGGTCCTCTGATGATAAAGGCAAACCGCTTGATAAGGCAGTCTCTTTAGGAACAATCAATATCGAAACCACCGGGCAAAATTATGATGCCGTCCAACCTCCTGCTTCTCAAACTCAAAACTTAATCGAGTTAACCATCGCCTTGATGAAACAATATAACTTACAATTTGCCGATATCGCAGGGCATCTGGAATTATCTCCGGAAGTGGTTAAGGTTGATCCGGGCATTAAATATTTAAATGAAACAAGAATAAAACTTCTGGAAGAACTAGTTAAAAGAGGTGAATGGGATTTAATCGGCAATCCGACAGATTGGAATTTTTACAAGTTAACCAGAAATCCTGACGGAACATTTGGCAAAACCTTAACACAAAGTTCAGGTGACATACAAAATTCTTTATCGTCTGGCGCCGTTGATAAACTGGCAACCAAAGGTATTACCGTTAAAAAGACTAACCCTCCTGCTCCGAATTCCAAAACTCAACAAAGTAAAGCAGCTCCGATAAAATCACAATTAATCTCTCCTGAAAATTTCGCTGCGGGCTTTAAATTTGAGTCAGGAAAAACTTATGAACTGAATCCTTCTAAGTCCGTAACTTACAACAGACCGTTTGCCATTAACGCCAACAACGTCACTCTTGATGGGAAAGGTGCCACCATTCATCTTAATTACACTCCGGCGATACAGGTTAATCACAAAGACGGCAACGGAACGTACGCCATTACGGTTAACGGCAATAATGTGGTAATAAAAAACGTCAACATTGTTTTTGTAGGTTATGATGCGCAAGGTTACATCGATCATGACTTCTCCAAAACCCAACCAAACGCCTACCTTGGAGGAATAAAAGTTGAAAATAAACAGGGAGTGGTGTTTGATAACGCCAATGTTTCTAACACGGAAGTTGGTGTAGTAATTTCAGGCGGCAGTAAAAATACTGTTAAAAACTCACATCTTAATAACAACAGCGGTGCAGGAATCCTGATCGTCGGCTCGGACAACAACTGGATTATAAATAATGAACTGAATAACAATAACCGGGTACGGGAAAATGGCGGAACAGGCGGAGAGTCCGCGGGGTTAGTGTTAGCAGTTAATGCTAACACCGGCAAAGGGTCTTCTAAAAATGTCATTGCCGATAACATAACGGGCACCAGTGGCGATGGTTACTACGAAAGCGGCGATACGGGTTTTGGTCAAAATAACGACAATTTATTTATCAGAAACACCTGTACCAGTTCTCCACACAATTGTTTTGAAATCACTTTCTCTACCGGCAATATGTTAATCAGCAATAAAATAGGTCAGGAAGGTGCTACGAGTCATGCTTCTGATTATTTAGTCTGGCATACCTACTCACAAACTTTCTGGGATCACCACAATATCAGATGGAATCCCGATAACCAGCGATGGGTAGAAATTACCGAGGGTGATACGGCAGCACCTGCTACTAAAAATCATATCGCTCCGAATAAAGATCCTGACTGGGAACAACATAACGGAGGGAAATTCCCTGAAGGTGTAGCCAATTTTAAAACAGAAGAAGAAATTAAACAGATTGTTGGCGAGAAAGGAATTGATTTAGGACCCGTTCAGCTCTATCCTAAACCACAATCAACTTTACAAACTCCCGTTGCTGCAGGACTGGTAACTTCCGGTCTGGGAAGTTTGTTAAACAACAGGGTAACCGGTGCAATTATTAATGCCGTCAAAGGATTAATTGAGACAATCCGCGCACTCTTTTCTTTAAGAAATAATCAAACTCCGGGCAATACTCCGGGAACAGAACCGGAACCCACTACCCTTTCTCCCCCTTTAACCCTGCAGGAAATTACCACCGCGGAAGAAATTAACCTGATCATGAATTTGGCACCGCAATTTGGCTTCACAACAGACGAAATGAGAATATTGGAAGGCTATCGATATCGATTGGAAAATAAATTAAAAGGAGCCAAAAGCAATTTCCTCGATGCCAATTTAATTGTTAGCGAAAACGGGGAAACGATTGGCTTTACCATCCTGCTTCCTGAAACAAACGGCAGCGAGCAAAGAAGAGTGATAACTTTGGGATTAAGATCTGATTATCAGACCAAAGAAACCGTAGAATTTGCCACCAATGGTCATACTGTTGCTCCTGTTGTTGAGAGAAAATGGGGAAATGTAAAGACAATAAACCGGCAACCAAGTACCGTCCCGGCAACAACTCAACCAGAGGTAAAAGATTCACCGACCAACCCTTTTAGCAGACTAATTCAATACATAAGGCATTCATTTAACGATGGATACAACGACCCAGACCGAAATCTTAGAGCAGTTTCGTCAACTGTTGGCTCAGGACCTTTTATTACGATCAGACAAATAGGATCTGTCGCTAGAGTCATCGGCGATTTTTATAAATCACGCCAACAAATCAATCAAACCGGAATTCAGGTTGTTAATAATAGTGGACAAGTCTTAAAAAGCTTCAATTTCTCAGGAAACTTACTTGAACTTGAAAATGAAATAAAAAGGTTAGATATTCAGGCCAATACTAAAATAATTATCTCTGTTTCTAGTCCGTTAGCATATTTCTTTGACGGAAATAAGCTAACCAAAATGAAAGTTTATTATCACTACACCAATCGAGCAAATTCCATAACAATAAATCAAGGAAAAACCTTTAGGGCAGGGGGAGATACTCAACAAGCTCAAATAGAAAGAAAAACCAGATACAACAACAATCCTCTTGTGTATATCGAGGCATTTTTAAGAGCTGATAATCTTGAGGGTCCGGGTGTTTATATAACCGACCTTTCGCCACAACAAGCTAAACCAGGAGTTGAGGGGAATTTCCTGTATGCCCTTGTTGATGCTTTACGAAAAATTTTAAGAATAAGTAAAACTATTGGCGTTAACGAAAATGATATGTCCCGTTATTACGTCATTTTCGTCGAAACGCAAGAGGCAGAGAAATTAATAAAAACAACTTGGCAATCGAAATTAGCAGGAATCCACGAAAGCAAAATCAATTCGAGGGAATTGGGTTTTAATAGCGAAAAAGTCCATGTAGCAGGTTCACTAAGCAACGGTCAAGTAAGTCTCCCCATCGAAAGAAAAACAATCAGGTTGGTTTCAGAAATTATCTCTCCCATTTACGACAATATTTTATTGTTTGCTTCTCGATTTGTCGGTGACCACGTTGGTAATTTTGTACTAAATCCAAACCACGCCCTTGCCCAATTAAATAATTTAATTCAACAAGAAATCACGCAGGGAAATTATTATATTAATCCTTATGATCTGGTAAACACCCACATCGCCTGGTTTGCCGATTCTCTACCCAACTATCAATCGGAAATAATTAATTTACTTAATGCGAATAACCCTGATTATGAATTCACCCGTGCCCAGCTTGGCTACATCAGAGTAACACCAATAATTAAAGCTGGGCCGCAGCTTCTGTCGGAACTGCATAGAATAAACTCTTCTTTGATAGCCGGATTATCTGCCGACGATGAAATACAGAATTTGTATTCACAACGTCAATACGAACAGGCAAGAATCTTAATTAAAGAAAAATTAAAGGCTGAAATTCAAACTCCTCCAAATCTGGCTGCATATAGTCAGCAGGTTTTTGAGAAAACTATTATCACTTTAGTCGAGGAAATTTACCAAGCATATCACATAGCTTCCCGCGTAAGAAATTACGAAAGACAAATTGCTCAAGGAGCAAAAGCAATCGGTGTTGCGGAATTTTCATCTCAAAATTATCCTGAATTCTCTCCTAAGAGAATTGTCAGCGGTTTAGGTGGTGAAAAGAAAGATACCGTCGAAATTGAATTACCGGTTTCTGAGCTGGCAGGGAAAGTTAACGGAGTTGTTTCGCTAATGCGAATACCTGCAAATAAAAATAATTTTTATAGTGCCGAAGAAATTATCGGATCTATTGAAGCAACTCTTTATAGTTCAGATTCGGAAATCGGCAGAAATCAGAGAGAGCTATTAAATATTCTCTATTCAACAATTGATTTTAGCAACTCGTACTTTGCCCAACAAGTTGAACAATTTATCAACCAAGGAGGAAATCTTAATGACATACCTATACTGTTTGCCAACCTTTACGCTGAAAATTACGCCAGATATCAAGCATATTCCCACTTCTGGGGACCGGTAATCGCCGTTTACAACAACACTTATCTCGAGAAAATTAGGAATTTGTTAGGCACACGTGATTCGGCAAGGTTTAATGAGGTTTCTCCTTCAACGATTAACTGGCTCACAGACTCGGAATTAAAATTGGGGAATCAGTCTGCGGGAGGTGCCTCAACAATTTATTCACCACTTGGTGATCACGGAACATCCTATTTTACCCTTTCGGTAAATAATCACACGTTGCTTGATCCAAACACGAACGACAATGATTTACCCGATGGCAATCTGGCCACGCAACAAAGAGCAAACGCACTTCACAACCTGACACACGAAGCAATTCATGCCCAAAACAATAATTACACCGGATTGGAAGATCAAATTATTGAAGATTCTCCTCTGATAACCGAAGCAAACGAAGAATTAACAGAAAGATTAACTATTGCCATCGAAGATAAAGTAGCTTTGGAAACTAACTTGTTACCAACACGCATCAGAAGACTTCAATATGCCAAAGAAAGATATTTTGGAGAAAGCGTAACCAGAGGCTTGGGAATTTCTGACGAAGACTGGAGAATAGCAGCTGTTTATCAAGACCCATACTCCTACATCAGATTAATCGATCAAAGAATTGCCGAATTAACTGATGAAGAATATGAAAATTTCATAGCGGCACTCAGAGACGATTTAAGAATCAGTCCTTCTCAGGCAAGATTTTTGCAACAAAGAGAACGAGTAAGAAGTATTTTGGACATTAAAGCAATGAGCAATGCTTATTTGTTAAATGTTTGGGGAACATTATTGGTTGATAGAATAGACAGTATCAAAAGATTACTAACTTATGCAGAAAATGAGATGTATTTTGGCGGATTGGAGCCAGAAGATTTCGTTAAAAGCCCGTATGCCATAGAAATCGCCCTAGAGCTGCTACACCCAACACTTAATGATCTTCCTGACTATCAACCAGATGCAGTCTTTACCGATACTGAGGAAGGGCAAAGAGTATATGAAAAAGTTCAGCAGACGATTGAGTCTGAGAAAAACTTATCAGAGTCTATTAGACAACCCCTCCCCACCCCAGGCATCTTGGACTTGCCAAATGTGAAAAAGGTTGATGAATTTATAGAAAATAACCAACAAGACTCCCTCTCTTACACTCTCACGTTACCTGCGGAAATACAGACAACGCTATCGGGTCTAAATCTTCCACAAATTAGCTTTGAACTAGGTAAAAAACACAATTTGGAAATTACCGTTAATGAAAACGGAGTCATAAATATTAAACAAAAAACAGGGCAACAGGATACTCAAGAAACGACTAACATTTCTTCAATCCAACAAGAAACGGTTACCAATAAAAAAGCCTTTTTAAATCAATTAGGAGACGGAATAAGCGGAATTGTTAAGCAAATTAAATCAGCCTGGAATAATCCCAGCGAACAAATTAGCCAACAACTAGTTACCCAACAGAAAAATCCTTCACGTCTGGCCTTGTTAAATCCATTATTTAACATTGCCAGATTTAAACAATTTCTTTTAACACGTCGTAATAGCTTGGATGTTCGCATTGCTAATTTAAAAATTAACCATCTGCAAAGTTATTTAAAATATGCCGATTCTCTAAAAGTATCCGCTACCCGATCCGAAACCAGGCAAAATAACCAAGAGGGAGATTATCTTAATAATGAAAAACAAATTAAAGAGCTAATTAACTCTGAATTTCCGAGAATTATAACTGGTGATGATGCTTGGAAATTTGTTGAAGAAAGAGCACAAATTTTAACAGGCCTGGTTCATGAAGGAAAACCTGCTGCCTCACACCATAATCCTCAAATTTTAATTCATCAAATCGCCATCTTAAACACAATGTTTGAAACAATCAAGGCTCTTGTACCAACAGCCAATCTGCAGAAAATTGATCAGGTTGCCCACCTAACTAAAGAAGAGATTCTCTACTTAACGGCCAGACAAACTGCCATTGAATTGCAAATGATGTCTATTATTCTCCCTAACCGCCCCACCATTGAAGAACTTAATAAACAAAACCCCGCACAGCTTGATGCAAACTTAAGGGATTTATATTACTACACCAATGTCGCCGGCAGAACTTTTTCTAATACTTCAACTGTTGATAAAATCAGGAAATATATTCCTACTTTTCCCAATTTCAGTTTTCATACTCCTATTTTTACCGATCAAATCTCCTATGCTCTTTTCTACAACGAACCACCGGCCGGGGGATATGCCCGTGCCGGACAGGCCGATAATTTTTTCCTCTACGAAACCCTTTTAACAACGAATAATTTAAACGAAACTTTAAAAGACATTGTTCCTCACGAAAACGGACATAATTACCAAAATTCAGTGCACCTAAGCGTGTCTAGTCTGTTTAATGCCTTTTTCTTTTTCAGCGGCTTTAATTTATATATTGAGGACGAAAATGGCATCGGTTTAACATTAGAACCCGGTCGGTCAACGGTTTTTAACAACGCTTCTATTGAATTTACCACAGAGGGAAAAGTATTAATTGACGGTATTGAAACAGAAATAAAACCTGTTGCCAACTACAACATCACTTCTCCTAAAAATCCCACCTATGAAGAGATGTTTGATGAATGGTTAAGAGTATCATGGCCACAAGATTTAAGACCAACATTAAACGGTCCCTATACCTATTCAACCTACTCTTTTGACCTGGCACTTTTTTATCTGAAAAACAAAATCTGGGAGGAAGAGCTGAAAAAACCGGAAGGCGAGAGAGAATTTAAATCACAAGAGGAGGTTGATGAGTACGTTACGCGCAATGCTATTCTTTCGGCACATCTGGGTGTCTTTGACGGCGAAGGAAATGTACCAATCTACGGTTTTAATTTTGTAGGAATCAGAACTATCTACGATCGCTATTTTGGTAAAAACGCTTTTGATCAGAAATTTGCACGAAACAGTGATTATCAATTTGCAATCGAGGGAAGAAGAACTCCTGATAAATATCCAATATTACAAAGGGTAGATTTAAATAATTATTTACAGCAAATTTTTTCACAAGCTTCACAACAACCTTCCTACCTCACGGTTTTGCAAAGTGCATATGATTATGCAGACGATATTAATAACAAGGATGGTAAGTCGGGACTAAACAGAGCCAGAGAAACAATTTTCCTGTGGCTTAATGCCCAACCAAACTTCTCTGACCTTTCTTCACAAGTTAAAACCGCCATCTTGTTCCAAATCTATAATTATCTTGACTCAAAATACAATGTTACTTTCCCGAATTTGGTTTTGGCTTATAACGAAAATGGCGATCGTAATTTATTATTCGAACCAATTGGTAAAGAAAGCGAAAGCGGGGCCACGATTGGCGTTTATTACGAAACCCAAGATGGGAATATTAAATTCGCCAACGCTGATGATTTAATCAGACCACAAAGATTTGATCTTCGTAACGTCACTTCTAATAATTTAAATTTTGGCGAAAGAGTTAATAACAGGGGACTAAGAGGTCTCTGGAATCAATTAACAAATCCCAGTATGGGAATTTCTAACATGCCCGAGCTGGGAAACTTGCTTGAGGAATTAAGACAAAGAATCTTAAGCTTTTTCAGGGCACGTTTTGGCAATAATACAATTTCTGAACCTGAAATTGAGTTGCAAGATAACAACAATCTGTTTTTCTTTCAAAGTGAAGAAGATGCAAACCAAATGTATCAGGATGACCAAGAACTCTTAGCAAAAGAAATACCACAGGTTAAGGCCAATGGGGTTGTTTTGGGAAATAAAATAGGCGGTGTGAGTGACGGCGGGGAGGCGGAAGTTTATGAGGCAACTTATCAAGGAGAAAAGAAGGTTCTGCGAATCTGGCGGGAAAATCCCAACGAAGAAACTCTCAAAAGAACATTTTGGGGGTTATGGAAATTGCATTCTGTTTTTCCCAATAATTCGGCTCTTATTTACGGAACCGTAGAGCTTCCCAATGGAAGAATAGGGATTCTCTCTGATTTTATTGAAGGACAAACACTAGGTGATTTTGCCAGAACTGGAAATAGATTAAACGAAACTCAACAAACAGAACTGACTGGTCTTATTAATTATGGACATGTTAATTATTTTATTTTTGGCGATGTTTTAGATATCAATCTTCATAGCAACAACGTTATCTTGGGAAGTAATGGAAGATTTTATTTTGTAGATGCTTACCTAGAACCTCTGGAACCACGCATGGATTACATAAATATTAAATTGGAGGTTGATAACCAAAGACTTCAAATAGTTTTTAAACAGCTGGATCAGTTAGCGGCTCTAAATGATTTAGATGTTCCGATCTCAGAAAATACTTTTCCAGATTTATCCGGACAGTTCGATGTAGTCCGTTATATCGACACCGGTGCTAATGATATTGCCTATTTAGTATCAGATCAACAAAATAATTTATTTGTTGCTCTGACACCTAAAGTCAGACTCGACGACAAATGGCAAAAGTTGTTAAGAAAAATGGCTCAGGCAGATTTGTTGGATGATTTAGGCTTGGCTGCTTACACAATTCATGTAGTTAACCAGGGTTTATTGGAAATAAATGGACAACCGGCCAGAGTGTTAATTGTCGAAAATGCCGGAGAGTCAATTACCCAGGCCCAATCGGACGAGGACAAATTAGAGATCATAAGACAAATTTGGTTTGTTTTAAAAACTCTTCATGAAAAGGGTTACGCAGTGAATGATTTTGGCACAGACCATTGGCTTTATCAAAAAGATGGGGACGGTCGAATTCAGGTAAAACAAATTGATTACACCCAAATTGACAAAGAGCCCGAGGAAAATATTAGTACGGGAGAAAATGATCATCGCAAAACTGATATTTTAAAATTCTGGGGAACAATATTAACGCTTTTTCCTTATTTTAGCCCGGAAATAAATTACTCCACCAATTTTGCAGACTTTCAAAAACAAACGGAAAATAATATGCGTAGACTGGCAAAAGAATCTCAACAATTCGGTCCAACGAAAAAGTTAATATTGAGAGTGCTCAATTCTTTGCCCTTCAAAACTAATATTCTCAATACTTCCCAGCAACAAAAAAAGGTTGTTACTTCTACACCCCCTCTTACACCATACCCCTCTCCCCTGGCTACCCCATCTCCAACACCCATGAAGAAACCTAATACATTGCGTAATTTATCTGTAGCGACATTTTGGTCTTATGTAATAACAGCTATCGGATCTATTTATGCAGATTTGAGCTTTGATTGCCAACAATATGATCTGCAAGTATGGAATACTTATACCAACTGGCAAAAATATCCCTGTGGAATAATTAATTTCTACCACGATATTATTTTTGGACAAAAGAAATATAACTCTACCCAGTTAAAGCGGCTAGCGTTTAATCATTTAGCAAACCAAGCGTATGCAGAGATGAAAAATAAGCTAAAAAACTCTCCCTGCAAAGAAGGCGATTGGCAATTTCTCGATCTCACAACTATTCCGAACAACTCGTCTGAAATACAATCTAAACTCGGTGGAATTATCAGCTGCACGGATAAAAACAAATGGGAAGGTAGATGTCTTAAGGGGACAATAACTTTTGATACCGAAACTGGAATTCCTCATCAGTGTAATGATCAGTATCAGTTGATAGATATTCCCAATATGAGAATGAATTCTGAAGCAATTAAATCTTTTAAAAAAGCAGATGAATATCGTTTGGAATTGAATAAAAAATATAATATTAATATTTTCAATATGAGCGGTTATCTTTCCCTATCTTATTTAAAATTAATCGATTCACTCCTAGCAAACAAAAAACTTCCAAAAGAGTTTTATTATAATCAGAATTTAATTATTAACTCTTTAACTCAACCGTATTATGAAAGGTCTGGAATATACGGTATGGCTGATCCGACACATGAAATTTTTTTGTTTAATGGATACACACAAATTTATAATCTCAAAAGAATCGGATCAAACAACATTATCACTATTCCTACTGATAAAACACAACAAGAAAAAATCGATATTACTAAACAACTTACTTCTGAAAATTTTCAAAAAACACTAGTTCACGAATTATTACACATCCAAGATATCACACAAACAAAAACAACTGAAAATATTAGACCAATATTCAAATTAAGTTCAGACAACAACGATTTCAAAAATAGGCTTAAAAAAACAGGATTAGACTTCTATGAAAAGTATTCTATGTTTGATATTAAATCTCAGCAAAAAATTCACGAATTAAAACCTAGCTATTTTGAAGATGGTTATCTCTTTGTGCATGAATTTTTTTCCTATGCCGGAGCTGATTTTTTCTTTCACGAGGAGGAATTTAAAAAAGATTTTCCTGATTTATATCCCTACTATCGGTGTATCGTATTTAAACAGGCAGGTTGCGAAGACTACCAACCCCTAAATTAACTACTTGTCATGTTACATATGTTACACATCCAATGTGTAACGAAGCTACACACTGGTTTTTTAAGAATTTCTATTGACTTCCTCTATTAAATTTATTTAAATCTAGTTGTGAGCCTTAGAAAAATAAACTTCGTTAATGACGAGTATTACCATATTTTTAATCGTTCTGTACAAAAAGTACCAATTTTTGGACACGAAAGAGAATGTAATTTCTTCTTATCGGCTGCGCGATATTATCAGCAAAAAAATCCTCCTATAA